>CAMHBE010000001.1 GCA_946183095.1 uncultured Clostridia bacterium
AAAAGATAATTACGTTATGAAGGAAACGACGCTTTATTCCGCACTCACGCGGCTCGAAAAGAACGGCTCAATATCGTCCTACTCCGGACTGCACGACGGCAGAAAGCGAACGTACTACAGCATAACCGACGCGGGAAGGGCGTACTATAAGGAGAAATGCGCCGAATGGGTATTTACAAAGGAAGTTATCGACAACTTTATAGAGAACTGACAGGAGGTTCAAAAATGGACATCATAATGAGTTACATTGACAGTATGTTCGCGGGAGTGCCCGTGACCGATGAAACAAAGCGGCTCCGCGAGGACATCACCGCGAATATGACTGACAAGTACGACGAGCTCGTCAAAGAGGGCAAGAGCGGCAATGAGGCGATAGGAACGGTGATATCGGAGTTCGGGAACATCGACGAGGTGCTCTCGGAAATGGGCGTTGAGCGCACACCGGTACAGCCTGCCGCGGTTTCAGACCCCGCAAGACCGCTCGTGCGCCGTGTGCGGATATATTCCGCCGCAATGGGAGCCGGAGGACTGATCCTGCTCGGCGCAGTCCTGCTTTCCGCCCGTATCGTGTGGGATCAGTACGACTACGCGGGTTTCGGGATATACGGCATGATATCCGCGCTCACAGGCACCGTGATACTGATAGCGGCACTTGTTATGCGCACCAACATACTTATGGGCAGCGTGGGTCTGCCGCGGGAGATCACCGGAACGCTTCGCAGTATCCGCACAAAATCGGCAAAACGCGATTTCCTGCTGAATATCATATCCCGCTCTGTTGAGCTGTTCGCGTTCGTTGTGTGCGTTTCTACGGATATCGCAGGATATCCGGGACTTACCGGCGTGCTGTTCATGATGGTAACGGTATCGGCAGTGTTCGCTCTGCGGACAGCAATGCTCTGCGCGGAACGGATGTACGGTCGGCTTATCGGTGAACCGCCCGCAAGACCGACAGTTCTCCGGGCAGTAAACTTCTTTGCGGTGCCGGCTCTTTCCTTTGCGGTAACTTTCACCATGTTCAATATTGTATACTACGCCGGATATATTTCCGGTACGACTACTCTCGGCTGCTTATTTATGGTACTGTTCATGACAGTGCTGACTATCGCGGAGATCGTCGATCTTATAATTGCAAGGAACGCTGCAATGTATGCCGTACAGCAGGAAGATAACAGCCGTAATTTCCCGGATGTCTCCGGGTCATGAAAAATAAAACATCCTCCGAAGGGAGGACGTTTCAGTCTGTCAAAAAACTATATTTGCATCCAATATCATTTCGGTGCAGCGTTAGGCTGCCGCAGGTCAAGGGGTGTCTCCCCGATTAGCGGGGAGGTGTCACCGCAGGTGACAGAGGGGCTGACCGACAGACCGCAGCCCTTGTGCCGTCTGCAAAGACAGCGCGAACGCGCCGCTGCACCTACTTTATTGACACGCTGACGTCCTCCGAAGGGAGGACGTTTTATGATCTTATCAGTCTTTCCTGCGGACAGCCTTAGCAAGCGGCTTGTAGATCAGGAACACGATCAGGGAATCCAGCATGAACTTCACAAACGTGAAAGGTGCGTTGAACCAGATAAGCGCGTCCCAGAGCGAACCCACGCCGTTGTTCAGTTCCCTGTACATTCCGATTATCGCGTCTATCGGCATGTGGAAGGCTTCCTGATAGAACGGGTAGGTGATGTAGTAGTTCACGAAGATGCTCACGACCGCGGTAATGAGAGAACCCACAGCCATTGCGGCCGCCGCCGTCGCCTTTGTGGGCTTCACCTTGTAGATGAACCAAGCGGGTATCACCATTGCCGCGCCGAGGATGAAGTTGCAGAGTTCGCCGACGCCCGCGGACTGCGACACCGCCATGTGTATGACGTTTTTCAGCAGGCACACGAGTATCCCCGATACCGGAGAAACGAGGAATGCCGCCAGTATCGCGGAAAGATCGGAGAAGTCGAACTTCACGAATCCCGGAATGAACATCGGCACCGGGAACTCCAGATATTGCAGCACCACGGCGACTGCGGTGAGTACGCCGGTTATCGCTATGAAGCGGATGCTGTTGACTTTTTCGGTGTGTACCTGTGCCCGTAATTTTGTGGTGGATGCTGTTTTTGCTGTCATTTCAATAACCTCCTTGACATAACTTCGGAGGAAACAAAATGCCCCCTGCAAAATAAATGCAAGGGGCGGTACTTCAATAAGCACTTTTGTTTCTTTCATCCGGACTATACCGTCGGTATCGGAATTTCACCGATTCGGCACCCACGCGGGTGTTCGCGGACTTTTACCGCCGGTGGGGATTTTCACCCCGCCCCGAAACAACATAAATTTTCTGTTTGTCTGCGGTGTGACCGCTTAAGACCTTATTCATCCTCGATATCGTCGAGCTCGAACTCTATCGTGCTGCCGCAGTTCGGACATTCGATCTTGCCGTTCGCGATAACGTCGAAATCCGCGGTTATCGTGTTGTTGCAGGTCGGGCAGGTCAGCTCGTAGAGGTCGTCCTCGTCATCGTCGCCGCGGTCATATTCGTCCTCGCCGTAGACCTCATCTTCGAGATCCATAACGCTCTCTTCGAGGTCAGTCACCACGTCGGAAACATCCGCGAGGTCGCTGTCGATATCCTCGATGTTGAGTGCGATATCACCGAGCACGTCGATCACAGCCGCGAGTATCTTGCCTTCGGGCGTTTCGGTGTTCAGCTTCATGCCCTCGGCGAGACCCTTGATATATGATACCTTTTCGGCAATTGTCATATCTTCCATTTTATCACCTCATTAGGGATGTTACGGAGCGCTTACTTGTTTGCACGCTCCATATATTCGCCTGTTCTCGTATCTATTCTGATAATGTCGCCGATATCAATGAACAGCGGAACGCGGATCTCCGCACCTGTTTCGAGAGTTGCGGGCTTTGTGGCGTTTGTGGCTGTATCGCCCTTGAAGCCGGGGTCTGTCTGTGTAACTTCCAGCTCAACGAAGTTGGGGGGCTCGACGCCGAAGACTTTGCCCTTGTAAGAGAGCACCTTGCAAACTGTGTTTTCCTTGACGAACTTGAAGTTATCGCCTACTTCGGACGCGTTGATCGGAACATCCTCATAAGTTTCGCTGTCCATGAAGTGATAGAGTTCGCCGTCCTCGTATGTGAATTCCATATCCTTGCGCTCGATGAACGCTGTGGGGAATTTAGCCGTCGGGTTGTAGGACTTCTCGACCACCGCACCGGTGAGCACGTTCTTGGTCTTTGTTCTTACGAAAGCCGCGCCTTTGCCGGGCTTGACGTGCTGGAACTCGACCACCTGCATTACCTGACCGTCTTCTTCAAAGGTCATGCCGTTTCTGAAATCGCCTGCTGTTATCATTGGTTTATCCTCCTGCATTTTACTGGGAATTGCGTTATTTCATAACTATCCTATATATTGTACTATATTTTTCTGCAAATTGCAATAGTTTTTTAAAAAAAACATATTTTTTATAACAAAAGCACATTTCACCACGTTATGTGCGGGGCGAAATGTGCAAAATTGCCGTTATCCGAAGCAGGGCGCATATTGCCGTTATCAGATGTAGATGAGCGTTTTCGGCGCTTTGGTGAGGTTGAGACAGCCGTCGGTGGTGACGACCACCATATCTTCGATGCGGACACCGTATTTGTGCGGGATATAAACGCCCGGCTCGATAGTGATGACCATGCCTTCGTGCAGAGTGAAGGGGCTTTTTGCCGAAACGGTGGGGGATTCGTGTATCTCCAGACCGACACCGTGACCGAGACCGTGAGTGAAGTATTTTTCATACCCCCACGCGTCGAGGGTACTTCTTGCGACGCTGTCAACGAGCTTGCCGGTAACGTCCGCGTGTACGGCTTTCATAGCGTCCGTCTGCGCGCCCCATACCGCGTTATATACCTTCTGCATCTCCTCGTCGGGCTTGCCGATAACAACAGTTCTTGTCATGTCGGAATGGTAGCCGTCAACGACTGCGCCGAAGTCGAGGGTGAGGAACTCGCCGTTCTCGATAGGCTTATCGGTGGGTACTGCGTGCGGGCAGGCGGAGTTCACGCCGGATGCCGCGATAGTGTCGAATGACAGACCGTCCGCTCCGAGGTCCATCATGTAGAAATTCAGCACCGATGCCACCTGCTTTTCGGTCATGCCGGGGCGGATGTTGGTTATCAGCTTTGCGAGAGCCGCTTCGGCTATGCGCTGTGCAGCCTCTATCTTCTGTATCTCCTCCGCGCTCTTGATGATGCGCATTTTATCTATCGTATCGGAGAGCCAGTTCGACGCGTCTATGGTGAGGTTCGTGAACAGCTTCCTGTAATCTTCGAGTTCGGACACCGTAACGCGCTTGCTCTCGATAGAGATCACCTTTATGCCGTGATCCTCTATCATAGAGTGTATCTGCTTGCGCAGATCGCTGAGCAGTACGACTTCCACGCCATCAGCCTGTTTCACGGCGTGTTCGTAGTATCTGCCGTCGATGATGAAATAGCTCTTGTCGCGGGTAACGAATACCACGCCGGCTTCCGATTTGAATCCGCAGGCATACTGACGGGAGACTTCGCTTGTTATTAGCGCCGCGTGGGAAGGGTCTTTGAGTTCCGCGGCTATCCTGTCCGTTCTTGTCATGATATCTTCTCCTTGTTTATATAGAATTGAGCGCATCTATCGCGAGTCTGTAAACGTGCTTGCCGAAACCGCATATCACGCCTGTGCAGACTGCCGACAGCACCGACTTGTGCCGGAATTCCTCACGCTTGTGAACATTCGACAGATGCACTTCGACGCAGGGAAGCTCCACTGCGGCGATAGCGTCCCGTATAGCGATGCTGTAGTGGGTGTATGCACCCGCATTCAGCACTATCCCGTCGGCATTTCCCCTTGCGGAGTGGATGAAGTCTATCAGTTCACCCTCCGAGTTGGACTGGAAGAACTCAGGCTGCACGCCGACAGTCCTGCAGTATCCGGCAAGCTCGGCGTTTATGCTTTCGAGCGTGTCGGCTCCGTATATTTCCGGTTCCCGCAGCCCCAGCATGGTTTTCATGAGCGTAGTCTTTCCCGAGCGGTTTGGTCCGTTTATCACGAATATCTTCATTTTGTGATCCCCTCGTAGTATCTCTTCATGGCGGCAGCGTCCTCCGCCTGTGTTCCGCTGCTCTCGCAGACTATGGACGGTTCGAGCGAACGCTTTGCGAACTGCTCCATGAGCGGCTCGAACTGCGGACCGTACTGCGTGTCTTCAAATGTCAGGTGCATCTTCTCGCCGCCTGCGGTGTACATTATCTTGCTGAAATGCACATGGAAGTGTTTCAGCCTGTCATGCCCCAGTTTGTTCTCTATCTCGTCGAGCATTGCGGCGTAATCGGCTTCGCTCTTTATCCCGCCCAGCGTGCGGGCATTGAGATGCCCGAAATCCACACAAGGCAGGAACCTTTCGTCCACCGTGCAGAGCTCGAGGACTTCCGACAGAGTGCCGAGCTGGTTTATCTTTCCCATAGTCTCGGGGCAGAGTATGATCTCGCTCAGCCCCTCGTCATCCAGAGCCTTCTGTGCTCTTGCGAGGGTGTCTTTTGCAAGTTCCGCAGCTGCTTCGCGTGTCATTTTCGAGCAGGAACCCGAATGTACCACCATTTTTCGTATGCCGAGACGGTGGGACGCGCGGGCGCTGTCGAGTATGTAGTCCACGCTTTTCAGCCGTGTTTCCTCTTTTTCGCTTGACAGGGATATGAAGTAGGGGGTGTGCAGTGTCAGGTATATGCCGTTTTCGGCGGCAAGACCGGGCAGCAGCTCGTATGTTTTTTCGGAGATGCGAACGCCGCGTCCGCATTCCACCTCATAGCCGTTAAGTCCCATCGAAGCGAGGTATTCGGGTAGCTGTTCGGGGAATTTCCGCTTACCGAAGCTGTCGGAGTTCCCGCCGGGTGCGAATGTTATCATAAAATACCACTTTTTCTGATCATGAATTATCTGTTCTCTCGTCTGAACACAAGGTTCTCCGCCTTGCGCTTCATTCTGAAGAATACGTTCTTTTCGAGCATGAACGGCTCAACGAGTATCGTCGGCATACCTGCGAGGTTTCCGCCGAGCACATCGGTGAATATCTGGTCGCCGACGACTGCGGTGCGCTTACGGTCGGTGCCGAGTTTTTTCAGTGCTCTGTTGATGCCGGGAGTCAGCGGTTTTGCGCCGTTTGCGGTGTAGTCAAGTCCGAGCTTTGCCGCGAGCGGAGCAACTCTCTTTGCGGTATTGTTCGATACGACCATCATCGGTACGCCGAGCTCCCGCATTTTATCGAGCCATTCGGGGATGCCCTGTTCAGCGGCGGGCGCGCCGTGCAGTGACAGGGTATTGTCGAGGTCGAGGATAAGCGCGTCAATACCGTGT
Organism: uncultured Clostridia bacterium; assembly: GCA_946183095.1. GTDB lineage: Bacteria > Bacillota > Clostridia > Oscillospirales > Ruminococcaceae > Ruminiclostridium_E. The sequence continues at coordinate 6,377 of CAMHBE010000001.1, forward strand.
TCTGTAAGGAAATCACGGTCGATGCAAAGGACATTCTTTATCCAGATCGTCGGCTTGAAAAGCATTTGATACCGACTCCTTTTCGGTCTGATGAAAGGATATATGTTAAACGGGTCTTCGCCGTTTATTATGACATAAATTAAGCGGACTCTGTCCGAGACCGCTTAAATTTTTCGTGTTCTTTCATTACATCTGATCGCATTACTTGAACTTGCGCTTGCGTGCAGCTTCGGACTTCTTCTTACGCTTTACAGAAGGCTTTTCGTAATGTTCTCTTTTGCGAACCTCAGCCAGTACGCCGTCTCTTGCGCACGAACGCTTGAAACGCTTCAGCGCTGTATCGAGCGATTCGTTTTTGCCAAGACGAATTTCAGCCATTAAGTATCCCTCCCTTTGCCTTACGGCACAGGCATAATATATCAAAACATAATGTGATGATCTTAAATTGACAGGCGATATAATCAAACCCACAAACAATTATACATGATATAACAAAATTTGTCAAGTATTATTTTTATTTTCTTTTGTATTTTCGTCATATCAGACAAATTTACCCGCCTGTTTTCGACATATAGGGCATTGTGAAGTTATTGGGGCTAAACAGTGGGAAAACACCGGAGATGACGTATCTTCACCATCGTTTATTATTCCAGAAACTCCGAGATGTCCACCTGTTCGCCGTCAGCCCAGAGCTTTTCAAGCCCGTAGAACTCGCGTGTCTCGTTGAGGAAAACGTGTACCACAACGTCGATGTAGTCTATGGTTATCCAGTTCGTGCCCTGCTGATTTATCGAGCATTTCGGCTCAACTCCCGCCTCGCTCATCCTGAACTCCACCTCGTCGGCAAGTGCCTTCACCTGCGTGGAGCTCGTACCTTCGGCGATAACGAAGTAGTTTGCAAGAATAGTGATATCACCGATGCGGATAACTTTGATGTTGCCCGCTTTTTTTGAATCCAGCGCCTTTACGGCAGTCTTTACAGCTTCGATATCCGTCATATCAGTCACCTTTCTTCTTTCGTCTGTCCATGTAGTAGTTGTAGGCTTCTATCGTCGATACCGGTATCTTCTTTTCATTTTCCGACAGATTCGTTATCGACCATTTCAGTGCGCGGTACATAGCGTCGTCGAGGTCTTTCATCGCATACGCCCGGTACTTCTCCACGTCGGGGAAGTCACGTTCCGCGGAGACGAGGTCGCCGAGATACACTATCTTTTCAAGTCTCGTCATTGCCGCGTGTCCGACCGTGTGATAGCGCACGGCATTGCATATATCATCGTCTTCTATGCCCAGTTCCGTGCGTATGTAGTATGCCGCCGCAATGCCGTGCCATGTGCTCTTTGACGCGAGCTCCGCCGGATCGACGTAATACCCGCTCGACAGCATTTCCCGCTTCTGCACGTCCGCGTCCGCTTCTTTCCGGCAGTCGTGCAGTATCCCGGCGGTGTATGCCTTCTTCACGTCCTCGCCGTAGATGCCGGCGAGTTTCACGCACATATCCGCGACATTGCAGGAGTGTGTGTAACGCTTTCTGCCCATCATCCCGTGTATCAGTTCCTTGTAATCGTCAGCCACGGTACAGCCCCCTCTCACGGATACAGCGCAGCACAGGCTCCGGCACAAGTCCGTCGGGAACGCCGCCGTTCTGTAAAAGTTCCCGCACATGGGTCGCCGAAATATCGGGGATATCGAGGTTCAGCACCTTCACCCGTCCTATCTCGTTCGCGTACTCCTGCATATCGGTGTAGCTCATGCCCGCGCGCGTTACCGCCGTGACGTGGGCTTCTTTGAGTATCGACTCATACTTGTACCACGACTCTATCGTGAACAGCTGGTCGCCGCCGATAATGAGGTAGAACTCCGTTTTAGGCGGGTATATCTCTTTCAGCGCCCGTATCGTGTTTATGGTGAAACTCCGTCCGCCAAGCTTCTTTTCGATATCCGATACCGCGAACCCGTCCATGCCCTCAAACGCGAGACGTGCCATTTCAAACCTGTCTGCGAAGGACGAACACTCACCGCTCTTATGCGGCGGCTGCGCGGCGGGGATGATGAGCACCTCCGTGAGTTTCAGCTCTTTCTTTACCTGTACGGCAAGTTCGATGTGTCCGTTGTGTATGGGGTCGAACGTACCCCCCAATATACCGATCTTACTCATCTGTGAATATTACCCGCTTATCCTTGTCTTTGTTCTGCCTGTAGATCACGAACTTCGTGCCTATGACCTGAATTGGCTCGGCGTTCAGCTTCCCGCAGAGTATGCCGCAGACCTCCCGCGGTGTGAGTTCGCAGGTCTCGTGCACCTTGCCCTTTATCATTTCGCGTGCATTCAGCGCGTCGTCCGCTTCCTTTATCACTTCATCGCCCACGCCGTTCTTCCCCACATAGAGTATAGTCTCATACGAGTTCGCAATGGCGCGGAGCTTTGCTCTTTCTTTACCTGTCATAAAAACTCCTTGATCGCTCACAGCTTGATGAACTTGCTGCGGTTGCCGTTCAGTTCGTTGCTTTCGGCAGCCACGGTGTCGGAAGTTCCGAAAAGTTCGCCGTCATCGGCATCTTCATTGTCTTCATACTCGTCATCATCGTCGTCGAACCAGAAGTTGTCGAAACTGTCATCGAAGTCATTCCTGTCTTTGCCGGAAGTGCCGCAGCTGCACACCTTACTGCCTTTGGGCGAGATGAATATCCCGATCACCAGACCGCCGAGAGCTGCAGCCAGAAGACCGAGGGCAAGCACGCCCCTGCTCATGGTTATCTCCGAGCCTGCGGACTTTTTCACTGCTTCGAGCTTCTTTTCCACTATTATCGGTATCAGCTTTCTTCTCATTGATGTTTCCTCCTGAATATCGTTATTTTATTAAACATAGTTTACTGTGCGGTCATATATGATGCGCCGCTCACCTGTTTTCTTTTGCAAGTATCTCCGCGAGCTGGTTTATCGCGGACGCGCGGTGGCTTATCCTGTTTTTCTCCTCGGCGGACAGCATTGCCACGCTCGTATCATCGTCCACCATGAAGATCGGGTCATAGCCGAAGCCGTTCTCGCCCATAGGTTCGGTGCCTATCCTGCCTTCGAGGGTGCCGCGGACGCTGTATTCCGTATCGTCGTCGAGTATGCAGTACAGTGCGCAGACGAAGCGTGCGCCGCGCATACTCTCGTCAACGCCGTCGAGTTCTTCGAGTATCTTGTTTATGCGCTGTTCGTCGGTCGCGCCCTCACCCGCGTATCTTGCCGAATAAATGCCGGGCGCGCCGTCGAGGAAGTCTATCTCCAGCCCGCTGTCGTCGGCTATCACGGGGCATCTGCATATATCATAGACTGCTTTTGCCTTTTTATGTGCATTTTCCTCGAAAGTGTCGCCGTCCTCGACGACTTCGATATCAATGCCTTCGTCTTTCAGCGATACGGGTTCATAGCCGAGCGGCGAGAGTATCTGTTTTATTTCCCGTACCTTACCCTGATTGTTGGTTGCTATCACAAGCTTCATTTTCTTTGTATCCTCTTACCTCTTGTTGTCTTTGCTGTTTTTGTTGTTTTTACTGTCAAACACCGCGACATCGTTGAAGTTGTCGGGGTCGTAAACGTCCTCATCATCGTATTCTATTATCCCGAAGTCCGGAGCATCGTCTTTGTCTTCGGAATGTCCGCCGATATCATCCGCGAAGAGTATCTCCGCGTAATCCTCCGGGATGAACGGCTGGAGGTCGTCGATCTTCTCGCCGACGCCGACGAGCTTTACGGGAATACCGAGTTCATCGTTTATCGGCAGGATTATGCCGCCTTTTGCGGTACCGTCCAGCTTTGTGAGCACGATACCCGTGATATCGCAGACTTCCTTGAAGAGCTTAGCCTGATTGACGGCATTCTGACCGGTGGTGGCATCGAGCACGAGCAGAGTTTCGAGCGAACATCCGGGGAGCTGCCTGTCAACGATACCGGCGATCTTCCGCAGTTCGTCCATGAGATTTTTCTTGTTGTGCAGTCTGCCAGCCGTGTCGATGATGATAACATCGGCGTTCCGCGCTTTTGCGGCATCGCAGGCATCGTACACTACCGCTGCGGGATCGCTGCCCTCCGCGTGTTTTACTATCTCGACACCTGCGCGGTCGGTCCAGACGTTGAGCTGATCTATCGCTGCCGCGCGGAATGTATCGGCTGCGGCGACGATAACTTTTTTGCCGTCACGTTTAAGGTTAGCGGCGAGCTTTCCTATGGTGGTGGTCTTGCCGGCACCGTTCACACCGATAACGAGGACGGCGGAAGGCTTCGTGTCGAGCCGCAGGGCATTGTCGCCGCGCAGCATATCCGCAACGATGCTTTTCAGCATCCCCTTTACCGCGCCTGTTTCGACCGTACCTGTGCGTTTGACTTCTGCGCGCAGTCTGTCGCATATATTCTCCGATGTGACCGTTCCGATATCGGAGAGTATCAGTGTTTCTTCCAGCTCGTCAAAAAAGTCCTCATCTATCCTGGTGAATGAGTTCACAAGCGTGTTGACTTTCGAGACAAAGCTGTCCTTGGTCTTTTGCAGACCCGCTTTAAGTTTGCTGAAAAAACCCATAAATTATCCTTTCCAAAGGCAGTGCAGACGCTGCACCCTGATAATGGATATCAGGCATCCTTTCTGTTATCATCTGTGACTTACAATAGGAGCAGTGGCTGTAAATATTTTGTTACGCTTTCGCTTCCTTTGGCGTCCAAAGGAAGCGGGTCGGGAGTTTGAGGGGAGGGCAGCGCCCTGCCCTCATGCGCGTATGCGCGGTCTCATGCGCGTATGCGCGGTCTCGTGCGCGTATGCGCGGTCTCAAGCGCAGCGACCGGGTCAGTCGAGCTCCAGCTCCATATCGTCTATCAGTTCCTGATGAATGAGGCGGGATACGCCTTTTTCCTGCATGAAAACGCCGTAGAGCACATCGCAGCCCTCGATGGTACCGCGCCTGTGGGTGATTATCATGAGCTGTGTGTTGTTGCAGAAGCGTTTCAGGTAGGTCACATACTTCACTACATTTATCTCGTCGAGAGCGGCATCTACCTCGTCGAGCATACAGAACGGAGTGGGACGGTGCTGGAGAATTGCGAAATATATCGTGATAGCCACCATAGTCTGTTCGCCGCCGGAGAGCGATATCAGATTCTTTATGAGCTTTCCGGGCGGTGCAGCGAATATCTCTATGCCGCTTTCGAGAACGTTCTCGGGGTCGATGAGTTCGAGATGTGCTTCGCCGCCTCCGAATACCTCTCTGAATATGGCGCTGAACTTCTCGTTTATGTCGTTGAAGCTGGAGAGAAACCGCGCCTTTATCTCGGTGGTGAGTGTGTTTATCAGCTTTTCCAGTTCATCCTTCGACTTCTCCACATCCCGCAGCTGTGACGAAAGTGCGTCATACTGCGCTTTCACCTCGTCATATTCCTCGATAGCCTTGTAGTTTACCGTGCCCAGTGCGCTAAGCTGTGCGCCCAGCGAACGAAGTTCCTGCCGCGCGGCGTTGAGGTCGGCAAGCGGTTCCGCCTGCTCCCTCGCTTCGCTCACCGTCATGTCGTACTTCTCCCACAAAGAGGCTATCAGCTTATCCTTCTCCTTGTCAACGGCATTGCGTCGTTCTTCCGCTGCCGCAAGCGCGTTGGAGAATTTCAGCTTGTCCTCGTTCTTCTCGCGTATCTCCTTGTTTATCTCGCTTATGCGCTTTTCGCAGCCGTTTTCCTTTGCGATCAGTTCGTTTATCGCGTTTCCCGTATCTCCGAAGCGTTTGTTCGCTTCCTCGATATCCGCTTTCTTCGCTTCGATGTCGCGCTTGTATTCCTCGGTGGATACGTTCACTTCCGCTATCTCCGCGTCGAAACGCTCACCGCTGCCGGCTGCGGCTTCTTTAGCGCGCTGCACCTCGGCTTTCTGCGCCGCTAAGTTCTCGATATCCTTCTCGGCGGTAAGCCGCTCCATGTTCAGCGCGGATATCTTCTCGGATATCTCCGCGCGTTCGGAATCCGCTTTATCGCGCTTCTCACCGGCAGTTTTCAGCTTTTCCTCGCTTGCGCTTATCTTTCCGGAAAGCTCCGCGATGCTGTCATTCGCCGTCGCTATGATGCCGTCCTGCTCTGCTATCTGCTTCCTGCCGCGTGTGATGATGAGCTCGGCATTGTCCTGCTGTTCCTCCGACTGCCGTATCAGGTCTTTCACGCCGCCGATCTCCGCGTTCAGGCGAACTTCCTCCTGTTTGAGCGCGGTAAGGCGTTCGTTGAAACCCTCTATCTCTATCGTCATCTTGTTGACTTCCGCAAGCAGTTCGTTGTATGCCCCCTGCGAGGTCTTTATCTTCTCGGAAAGCCTTTCGACTTCCGCGGTAAGCGTATCTATCTCCTGCTTACGGGAGATGATGCCCGACGTTTTCGCGTTTATCGAACCGCCGGTGAGGGAACCGCCCGCGTTGACGATCTGACCGTCCAGCGATACGATGCGGAACTTATAACCGTACTTCTTCGCGATACGGTTCGCGGAGTTCAGGTCGTCCGCTATCGCTGTCCTGCCCAGCAGCGAACGGATTATCTCGCGGTACTTCTCGTCACAGCCGATGATCTCCGATGCGATGCCCTCGAAGCCGTCCTCGCTGTCGAGGCCGTTTTGTGTGAGGATATTGCCGCGTATCGTGTTTATCGGGTAGAACGTCGCACGCCCCGCCTTCGTCTCGCGCAGGAAGTTTATGCAGCGCTTTGCCGTCTCGTCGCTGTCAACAACGATGTTCTGCATTGCGTTGCCCAGCGCTATCTCGACTGCCGTGGCGTATTTCTTGTCCACCGACATCAGTTCCGCGACCGTGCCGTGTATGCCGCCGAGACGCCCCTGACGCTTTGCGTTCATCACTGCCTTTACGCTCTCGAAGTAGCCCATCATGTTCTTCTCGACATCGGAGAGGGCTTCGAGACGCTGACGGCTGCTGTCGAAGGAACGTCGGAGCTGCTCATATACCGTGCGGCTCTCGTTGAGCTTGCCGTTCTTGTTTTCGTAAAGCTTCGTATAACCGCCGAGTTTGTTTTCAAGCTCTGATTTTTCTTCCAGCAGATCGTCGAGTTCCAGGCTTAGCATCTTTCGTCTTTCGCGGTACCCGGCAGCCGCTTTCTCGCGGTCTTCTGTCATATCGGTGTCTGCCTGCAGACGCTCGGTGAGTTCCTGCTTTGTCTTTTCGGCTTGCTGCAATGTCAGCTTCGCTTCGGTGAGCTTCGTGTACATAAGTCCGATCTCGCCGTCGAGAGCCTTGTACTCGTCGTCAAGTTCCTTGTCGCCGGCAGCCGCGTTTTCGAGCCTGTCTTTCAGTCCGGTTATCTCAGCCGCTATGCGTTCGCATTCCGCACGCTTCTCCTCCGACTGCTTCTGCAAGCCGTTTATGCGTTCGGTGAATTCATCGGCGTTCCTGCTGCTTTCCTGTTTCTGCCGCTCGATATCTTTTATGCGTTCGGCGTTGTGCTTTATCTCGTTTTCGAGGACGGCTATCTGTGTGTTTATCTGCGCTATCTCGTCCCTTGCGGATTCCGAAGTCCTGCGCAGGTCATCGAGCTGTGCGGCGTACTGCGACTTTTTTGTTGCAAGGGCGTCGCTCTCGTCCTCCAGCTCTTTTATCTCACGGTCGAAGTGGTCGCACTCGCCCTGATTTTTCAGCACGGCATTCTCGATATCCGTCATGTTCTTGTCGATGTTTTCGAGTTCGGCAGCCGTGACCGATATCTCCACCTGCTTCTTTCGGGTGTCCAGTTCGATAGCCTTTGCGGCTTTCTCCGACTGTTTTTTCAGAACGGGGACACGTTCCGCGAGTGCATCCTCCGATGTTTTCAGTATATCGTAGTTCTTCTCCGCGCGTTCGAGTTCGCGTTCGGCATCCGCTTTCTGGTGCAGGAACTTCGACACTCCCGCAGCTTCCTCGAATATCTCGCGGCGCTGTGAACCTTTCGCGTTTACTATCTCCGCGACGCGTCCCTGACCGATGATCGAGTAGCCCTCGCGTCCGAGACCCGTGCCCATGAGCAGTTCCTGTATATCCTTCAGGCGGCTTTTCTCGCCGTTTATGAGGTATTCGCTCTCGCCTGTGCGGTAGAGCTTTCTTGCGATGACCACCTCGTCGCTGTCAACGCCGAGCTTTCGGTCGGTATTGTCGATCGTGAGCGCGACTTTTGCGAACCCCATCTGCTTGCGGGTAACAGTGCCGTGGAAGATGACATCCTCCATTTTATCGCCGCGCAGTGTCTTTGCGCCCTGTTCGCCCATTACCCAGCGCAGGGCATCACTTATATTGCTCTTGCCGTTGCCGTTGCTGCCGACCACGGCGGTCATTTTCGTGTCGAAATCCAGTATCGTCTTGTCCGCGAAGGACTTGAACCCGTGGATCTCAAGAGTTTTGAAGTGCATATATTTTCAGTCTTGTCCCTTTTTCTTCTTCTATCCTGAAACTGTAACCGAGTTCTTCGAGTTTCAGTTTATTTTCTCTTTTCTGTCCGACGACTTTGCTGATATTCGCTTTATCTGTGCGCACGATGAACCTGCTGCCGCCGCTTTTCCGCATCTCCCGCAGCATCTCGTTCAGGAATATCCTGCTCTCCGCGAGTTCCCGGAGCGCGGGATGATACACCCCGCCGAGCATCTTTTCCTCCACCTCTCTGCTTGCGTGCAGTCCCATTCGTATCACGGGTATTCCCGCTTCATCAAACATCGTCAGCAGTTGCGCGCACAGGTCTATTGTCTCATCGGCGGTGAAAGTGCGGTATTCTCCCGACTTGTACAGTTCGCCGAGCTTTGTGCCTTCGAGTATCACCGTGGGGTAGATGCGCACCGTGTCGGCTTTCAGTTCAATGAACCTCTTTGCCGTTTCGATGCAGTATTCGGGCTTGTCGCCGTACAGTCCCGTCATCATCTGCAATCCCAGCGAGAACCCCCGCTGCTTTATCATTTCGGCGGCTCTCTCCACATCTCCGGGGGTATGCCCGCGTTCGTTGAGACGCAGCACATCGGCGTTCATGCTCTGTGCGCCGAGTTCCACCGCCGTCATGCCGTACCGCTCCAGGATCTCCAGTATCCCGGCATTTATGAAGTCCGGTCTGGTTGAGCAGCGTATGCCGTTATAGACATCCGGTGCCGACTTTACGAACTCACTTGCCGCTTCGAGCAGAGATATCATGTATGCACGGTCGATGCCGGTGAAGCTGCCGCCGAAAAAAGCTATCTCCGCGGTCATTTCCCGTTCACGCAGGTGCGGGAGCTGTTCCGCCAGTGTCTGCCGCACCTCGTCGGCAGTGGGAGCCTTCACGACCCCGCTGATAGAGCGCTGATCGCAGAAAGTGCAGCGGTGTGGGCAGCCGTTATGCGGCACGAACACCGAGATATTAGTTTGTTTCATAACCCATGAGCGACAGCGCTTCTTTTGCTGCTGCCTGTTCGGCTTCTTTCTTGCTGAGCCCCTTGCCCTTGCCTATGACCTGACCGTTGAGCAGGACATTCGCCATGAAGGTGCGTCTGTGAGCCGCGCCTGTTTCGCCGACTATCGCGTATTCTATATGTTCTTCGGGGTTCTGCTGAATGACTTCCTGCAAGCTCGTCTTGTAGTCGCCGAGTATCAGCTTTTCGCTCGCGATGGTTTCCGCGGGCGGCATGAACCGCATGATGAACTTTTCCGCGTTTTTCAGTCCGCCGTCGAGGTATATCGCGGCGATGACGGCTTCAAACGCGTCCGCGAGTATGGATTTTCTGTCGCGCCCGCCGGTATTTTCCTCGCCCTTGCCGAGTTTGATGAAGCTGCCGAGGTCGATGCGTTTCGCGAAGATGTACAGCGTATCTTCACAGACGAGTTTTGCGCGTATCTTCGTGAGCCTGCCCTCCGGTACGTCCAGCAGCAGGAACAGATATTTTGCTACAACGACGGAAAGGACGCTGTCGCCGAGAAATTCGAGACGTTCATTGCTGTTGTGCTTGCCGTTGACGTAAGACGAATGGGTGAGCGCTTCTTCGAGGTAATTTATATTTTTGAACGTGTAGTTCAGATTTTTTTCAATATCGGTCACTTGTCCGATTCTCCTTTGTTTTTTGCAGCTATCTCCGCGAGTGCTCCCGCGATAACGGAGTTCACGTCATGCCGTGCGAAGCTCTCCGCCTGCCATATAGCCTGTCTGAAAGCGAGTGCGTCGCTGCTGCCGTGAGCCTTGAACACCGGTTTTGCGGAGCCGAGCAGCGGTGAGCCGCCCACTTCGCGGTAATCCATCTGCTTAGATATTTTCTTGATGCCCTTCATTGAGAAAAGAGCGCCGACTTTGGCGATACCGCTGCCGAAAATAGTTTCTTTGAGGGCGGTCTTCATGAATTTACCCATACCCTCGACGGCTTTCAGATAGACGTTGCCGGTAAATCCGTCGGTGACGACCACATCCACCGCTCCGAGGGGAACATCGCGTCCCTCAACGTTGCCGATGAAGTTGAGACCGGAGTTTTTCAGCAGTTCATACGCCCCGTGTTCGAGTTCTCTGCCTTTTTCCTCCTCTGCGCCGACGTTGAGAAGTCCCACGCGGGGAGCCTTGACGCGCATGAGTTTTTCCATGTATATAGAGCCCATTACCGCGAATTGCAGCAGCATTTCCGGGCGGCATTCGAGGTTAGCGCCGCCGTCGAGCAGCAGGTAGTGGTTGGAGGAGCTGGGCATTATAGGTGCGAGTGCGGGACGCTTGACGCCCTTCAGTCTTCCCGTGACCATAGTGCCGCCCACGACGATAGCCGCTGTACTTCCCGCGCTTACGAATGCGTCGGCCTTGCCCTCGTTCACAAGCCCGAACGCCCTGCCCATCGAGCAGTTGGCTTTAGCCTTGCGGATATCCATGGGGTTGTCCTCGATAAGTATGACACCGTCGGCATCTTCCACGGTTATCTTGTCTGATGCGACACCGAGCGCGGTCATCCTCTCGTGTATCTTCTTCTCGTCCCCGACGAGTATCACCTCGACGGATTCTTTCTTTACGGCAGCCGCCGCGCCTTTTATCACTTCGTCCGGTGCATTGTCGCCGCCGAACGCGTCTATCGCTATCTTCATAGTTGTACTCCTTTCCAGAGGTCGCTGCCGCTTGAGACGGCGCATACGCGCATGAGGAAGAGGCGCTGCCTCTCCCTCAAACTCCCTCACCGGTTCCTTTGGACGCCAAAGGAACCGAAAGCGTTGAGTATGTATTTATAGTCTGGTTTCCTTTAATAAACCTTACCTTATTATCAGTCAGCACTGCCCGATGTTCGGAGCAGCTGCAATATATAACATCAGTCGGGTGCAGCGTCACGCTGCCGCCGGGTCTCGGGGCGGCGCAAGCCCCGAGCGGGTTTGGGCAGAGCCCATGCGCGAATGCGCCGCTGCACTACACTATCTCTCTCAGTGCTTCTATGCCGCGTGCCGCTATAGCCGCGTATCTCTCCTGCTTGCCTTTGATCTGCTCTGTGAGCGGGGGCAGGATCCCCATGTTCGCGCCCATTGGCTGGAAGTTCTCGTTCGGTGTGCTGATATGGCGCGACAGTGCGCCGAGCATACACGTCGGCGGGAGCTGCAAGGGAGGTTGTCCCTGCAATGAACGGGTTATGTTGATGCCCGCTGCAATGCCGCTTGCGGCGCTCTCGGTGTAGCCCTCCACACCGGTCATCTGCCCTGCGAAGTAGATATTGCTGCTGCCTTTCAGCATGAATGAGCTGTCAAGCAGGGCTGGGGAGTTCAGAAACGTGTTGCGGTGCATCACGCCGTAGCGCATGAACTCCGCGTTCTCCAGTCCCGGTATCATACCGAAGACCCGCTTCTGTTCGCCGAATTTCAGGTTCGTCTGAAATCCCACGATGTTGTAGAGCGTACCCTCGCGGTTCTCCTTGCGAAGCTGTACCGCAGCGTATGGGCGATGCCCCGTGCGCGGGTCGGTGAGCCCCACAGGCTTCATACAGCCGTATCTGACACTGTCCGCGCCGCGCTTTGCAAGCACCTCGACAGGCATACAGCCTTCATACACGGTGAGGTCTTCAAACTCGTGCAGCGGCGCTGTCCCGGCGGTTATAAGCGCGTTGTAGAACGCTTCGTATTCCTCTTTGGTGAACGGGCAGTTGATGTAATCCGCGCCGCCCTTGTCGTAGCGTGACGCGAAGAATGCCTTCTCCATGTCTATGCTGTCGGCGGTGACTATCGGGGCTGCCGCATCGTAGAAGCTGAGCGCTTTGCCGAGCTTCCCGTATATGACATCCGCAAAACTGTCGCTGGTAAGCGGACCAGTCGCGATGATCGTATCCTTTTCGGGGAATTCCGTGACCTCCCGCTCTATGACGGTGATGTGCGGGTGGGAGCGTATAGCGTTTGTGATATAGTCCGAAAAGTCTGTGCGGTTCACGGCAAGCGCGCCTCCCGCTTCGACTGCCGTCTCGGCTGCGGCGCGCATGGTGAGCGAACCTAAAATGCGCATCTCTTCTTTGAGCATACCTGCTGCACTGTCGATGCGGGCAGCTTTCAGCGAATTGCTGCAAACGAGTTCGGCAAAGCCGCTGTAACGGTGAGCGGGGGACATCTTCGCCGGCTTCATCTCGTAAAGCGTCACGTCCGCACCGCGGTTTGCGGCTGCCCACGCGGCTTCACAGCCCGCAAGTCCCGCGCCGATAACGTTTATCGTCATTCCTTGTCCGCAGCCTCCGCTTCATAGCCGCAGCCTTCCTTCGCGCAATAAACCTTGCCTTTCTTGCCGGCTTTCTTGAAGAGCGTTGCGCCGCACTTCGGGCAAAGGTCGGGAACGGGCGTGTCCCACGTCATATATCCGCAGTTCTGATAATCCTCGCAGCCGAAGAAAGGCTTGCCCTTTTTGGATTTTCTCGCCAGCATCTTCTTGCCGCATTTCGGGCAGTTTCCGCCTGTTTCAGTAACTATCTTGCGCGTGTTCTTGCATTCCGGGAATCCCTCGCATCCGAGGAACTTTCCGTAAGGTCCTATCTTTATGACCATGTGCCTTCCGCACTTCTCGCATATGATATCGGTCGGCTCGTTTGGTACTTTCACGCGCTTGCCTTCCATATCGCTCTCCGCTTTTTCGAGCGTGGTCGCAAAATCGCCGTAGAAGTCTTTCAGGACATCGTACCACTCTTCCTTGCCTTCCTCGACTTTATCGAGGTTGCCCTCCATCTGCGCGGTGAACTTCGTATCGACTATCTTCTCGAAATGGTCTTTCAGCAGGTCGGTGATCACATCGCCGAGGGGGGTGGGTTTGAGCTGTTTCTGTTCGCGCTCGACGTAATGGCGGTCGAGTATGGTCGTAATGGTCGGCGCGTAGGTCGAAGGTCTGCCGATACCGTTTTCTTCGAGCGCTTTTATCAGGCTCGCTTCGGTGTAGCGCGGAGGCGGCTGGGTGAAATGCTGGTTGCCGAGCAGCGATACCACCGAGAGCTTCTCGTCTTTGTTCAGCTTCGGTATCGCGCCGCCCTCCTCGGAACTGCTGTCGGTGCTTTCCTCATACAGTCTTGTGAAACCGTCGAATTTCACGGTGAAGCCGGTGGTCTTGAACAGGCAGTTGCCTGCGGTTATATCTATAACGGCGGAGTCCAGCAGCGCGTTCTCCATCTGGCTCGCCATGAAGCGCTCCCATATCAGCTTGTACAGCTTGAACTGGTCGGATGTGAGGCTCGACTTTATCTCTTCGGGGGTAATGTCTATCGTTGACGGGCGTATCGCCTCGTGTGCGTCCTGTGCGTTGCTGCGGGATTTGTACACTCTCGGTTTTGCGGGAACATACTCGTCGCCGAACCGCGACCGTATCATATCCGCAGCGGCTTTCTGCGCTTCCTCGGAGATACGCAGGCTGTCGGTTCTCATATATGTTATCAGACCGACTGCGCCGCGCCCTTCCAGTTCGATACCTTCATACAGTTCCTGCGCCGTCTTCATCGTTCTTCTCGCGTTGAAAGAAAGGCGGCGGGACGCTTCCTGCTGGAGGGTCGAGGTAGTGAACGGCGGAGCGGGCTGCTTTTTGCGGACGGATTTTTTTATCGCAGAAACGATGAAATCCTTGTCTTTCAGATAGCCGAGTATCTTGTCTGTTTCTTCCTTTGTTTTCAGCTCGGCTTTCTTGCCGTCTATCTCGGTCAGCTTTGACGGGAACTGCTTTCGTGATGCGCTGCCGTGGAGTTTCGCGTCTATCGTCCAGTATTCCTCGCTCTTGAAAGCCTTTATCTCGTTCTCTCTGTCAACTATCAGCCTTACGGCGACCGACTGCACGCGGCCTGCGGAAAGTCCTCTGCGCACCTTTTTCCACAGGAACGGCGAGAGCTTGTAGCCCACTATCCTGTCGAGGATGCGTCTTGCCTGCTGTGCGTTGACGAGATCCATGTCAATGCTCCGCGGAGCCGCCATACCGTTCTGTATGCCGGTCTTTGTTATCTCGCTGAACGTCACTCTTATCGGCTTGCTGCCGTCGAGATCGAGAACGTGGGCGAGATGCCACGATATCGCTTCACCTTCGCGGTCCGGGTCGGTCGCGAGATATACGGTATCGGACTTTGCCGCCTGTGAGCGCAGTTCCTTTATCAGTGCGGATTTTTCACGCTTGTTCTCGTACATCGGCTCGAAGTTGTGTTCGATATCCACACCGAGCTTCGATTTCGGCAGGTCGCGGATGTGACCGACCGACGCTACCACCTCGAAGTTTTTTCCGAGGTACTTTTTGATCGTTTTCGCCTTTGCCGGCGACTCAACTATAACTAAATCGGACAAAATCAACAACCTCTCGTAAAAAATTAAGAATTTTTGGTGCCGCGTAACGGCTCACTGCTTTATATCCGTGTCGAATATCATCTTTTTGCAGGATCCGCAGTAGTACGCGTCTATGGTGAATGCTGCGAGCGTGTGTTTTGCGGCGGTCACAGCGCCTATACTGAGAAACCGGTCGAACCAGCCTGTTTTCTTCTCGCCCGGCTTGAATGTAACAGCGCTCCTGCCGTCACCCGACAGTATCCCTTTCTGCATCTCCTGCCCGCAGTACGGACATTCCGCAGCGTTAATCCCGGATACTGTTTCCGAAACATCAGTCATGATAGTTTGCCTTTCTCATCTCATTGCAGAATATCGCCGCAGCTATCGCGGCATTGAGCGACTCCGCGTTTTCTATGGGGATGTATATGCGGTTTCCCGCCGCGCTTATGACTTCCGACGAAACGCCGTTGCCCTCGTTGCCGATAACTACTGCGCATTTTTCGGGCAATTTCACCTCGTCGATGCTTTTAGCCTCCCTGTCGGGCATTGCCGCAAAGACCGCGTACCCCTCCGCCTGAAGTCCCGCGATGAAGCAGGGCAGGGGAGTTACCGCGAACGGGAGCCTGAACAGACTGCCCATAGCGCCTCGCACTACCTTCGGGGAATACACATCCGCGCAGTCGGGCGAGAGCACAAGTCCGCTGATGCCCAGCGCGTCGCACGTTCTTATGATCGTACCGACGTTTCCGGCATCCTGCAAACCGTCGAGCAGGATAAATCTCCCGTTGTCTATTTTACTCATTTCGCGGGATTTGTCAAGCATTTTCGCCGTGAGGAATATCCCCTGAGGTGTTTTTGTGTCGGAAATATACTCCCCGAGCTCGTCCGTTATCACGGTAACTTCCGTTACGGCGCCGATCTCGCTTACCGCGTCGGGGTATTTGCGAAGTGCGGTTTCCGTAACGAACGCCGTGGTCATTTCCAGACCCGCCCGCACCGCTTCTGTGCAGAGCTTTGCTCCCTCTATGTTGAAGCACCCTTCACGCGCCCGTGCCTTTCTGTCGCGGTCAAGTTCGCGGTAAAGTGCTATCGCGGGATTTTTTCTTGATGATAATACAGTTGACATTATTAGATGATTATGATAAAATACAATTATACCGGTGGGGCGGCGCATACGCGTCAGACCCGCACCGCTGTGAATGTTTTATGGGGTGATACAGTGTTTTCGGAACTTAAAAATATATGTGATGAAACGGGACTATCCTTCTCCGACGAGCGCACGGCTCTGTTTGGGGAGATGCACGGCTTCGGCGTTACCGTTGCGGAGACTGCCGACTGTTACGACGTGCGTTTTTTCTGCGAACGTCCGTTTGAGCGCGAACAGGAGATATTCCCGATGATGAACGAGCTTGCCGGCGGCTTACCTAAAAATACGATGATGCGTCAGACCTGTGAGGTCGGATATGTCGGTGTCCTGCTCGACAAGTTCGGTCTGATGCAGGAGAACATCGTGTATCTTGTGGAATTTTTAGATAAACTTGCGGTAAGGCTCGAAGAAATGGGGTTTGAACGTAAGCCGTACAGTTTCCCGCGTATCTCAAAAGCTGCGGATAAAGCTGCCGGCAAGGATGAAGTGCGCGTGAAGCTCGGGTTTGACCGCCGCAGCATACTCGGACTTGTCGGAGCGCTCATAGGTGCCGCAGCAATGACCGTCATAGCGATACTCATAGTCAACATCAAAGGCGAGATAGACGCGTTCGGACTTGCGTTCGAGGTATCGACGTACATTCTATCCGCCGCCACGGTATTCGTGGTATTCGCCGACTATCGTTTCCTTGCGAGAAAGCTCGACGCTGCGGGAGTTATCGCGTGTCCGGTACTGTCGGTGCTGTCGGTGGTGCTTGCGGGAATGGGTGCCGGTGTAAAGACCTGTGCGCAGCTTGCGGGTGTACCGTTCATGCAGGCTTTACGGAACTACCCGGAGTATCTTGCCGCCGCGCCGGAGGTTGACAAGTTTGTGGCGGGCTACATCACCCGCGGACTTGTGCTTGCTGTGGTAGCTTCGATACTTTTCTGCATCTTCTATTTTGAGCGTCACCCCGACGAGACGATACTCACGGAGAAAGTGCGCTCGGCGAAGACCGACGGCATCGACAGTCCTTTTGAGGGGATGAAGCTGCCGTTCGGGAAGGATGACAGGTGAGCCGACAAACCCTGCTATAATGCGAAAATATCACGCCCGCGCGTAACGGACGTGATATATTTTCTTCTTAGAGAGCTGCTTTTGCCTTGTCGCAGAGTGCTGTGAAACCTGCTGCGTCGCTTATTGCGATCTCGGAGAGCATCTTGCGGTTGAGGTCGATGTTTGCCTTCTTGAGACCGTTGATGAAAGTGGAGTAGTTCATACCGTTGAGCTTGCAGGCTGCGGAGATACGAGCTATCCAGAGCTTTCTGAAATCTCTCTTCTTTAAACGTCTGCTGATGTAAGCGTACTGACCGCTCTTCCATACGGCTTCCTTGGCGGTTTTGAAGAGCTTGCTCTTGCCGCCCCAGTAGCCCTTTGCGAGCTTTAATGTTTTATTTCTTCTTTTGCGAGTTGCCAAAGCGCCTTTGATTCGTGCCATTTTACTTTCCTCCTGTTATTCTTTTGTCCGATCAGTTTGCATAGGGCATGAGTGCCTTGATCTCAGCTACATTGGTCTTATCGCTGTAGCCTGCCGCGCGGTTGATCCTCTTACGCTTGGTAGCCTTCTGAGTAAGTCTGTGGCGGCGGTTTGTACGCATATACTTGATCTTGCCCGTACCTGTAAACTTAAAGCGCTTCTTTGCACCGCTGTGAGTTTTGATCTTATTCTTTGCCATTTTATGTTCCTCCTTTATATTTTGCGTTCTTACTGTCCGGCGGGGGCATTCTCGCCGGCTTTTGTCTTTTTGGGAGCTGTCTGCGGCTTGGGGGATATCACTATCATATAGTTTTTGCCCTCAAGGGTCGCGGGTTTATCGGTACTTCCGAATTCAGCGCAGGCATCCACGAATTTCTTCATCAGATCCTCACCGAGGTTCATGTGGGTCAGTTCTCTTGCACGTCTGAATCTTACGCGCAGTTTGACTTTATCGCCGCCCTTCAGGAATTTTACAGCCTGATTGACCTTGGTGTTGAAATCATTGGTATCGATGTTGAGAGACATCTGTATCTCTTTGAGTTCTGCCTGCTTTTGGTTTTTGCGGGCTTCCTTCTCACGTTTTTGCTGCTCGAACTTATACTTTCCGTAGTTCATTATCCTGCACACGGGTGGATTGCCCTGCGGCGCGATAAGAACGAGGTCGAGATCTGCTTCGAGCGCTTTTGCGTATGCGTCTGCCGATGACATCACACCGAGCTGTTCACCTTCGGCTCCGATGACTCTGACTTCCTTTTCGCGTATCTCATCGTTGATGAGAAGATCCTTTTTGCTGATGATGTACACTCCCTTTCAAGACTTTCTTAAACAAAAAGGCGCGGGAGACCGTCCGCGCTTATAGATCCGATATTACCTTTTCACAGTTATGGGATCTTATAAACAACCGCGCCTGACTGCATTTTCCGCGTCGGCGGGTGAGAAACGATCTGCTTTTTGTTTATAATACCTTGCTATTATACTACACCTTTTCCGTTTTGTCAAGGGTTTTTGAAAATTTTTTTGATGTTTGCGCAGATTTCGCCCGCGGTAAGCCGGTGCGCCGCCGAAGCCGCGGTGCGGCGGGCGAGTTACTTTCCGTCAGCAGCGACGGAAAG
>CAMHBE010000002.1 GCA_946183095.1 uncultured Clostridia bacterium
CATGTCGGGGCAAACCGCTTCCGACAACAGCGGCATGTTAAAGGAGCAACCGGAGGTATGAGCGATATGGCTGGAATAACATTGGTAACAGGCGGCGCTGTGAGCGGAAAGAGCAGATGGGCGATCTCGTATTTCAGAACGTGCGATAACGTGCTGTACATGAACATGAGCCCCGAAATGCCCACAGATACCCGCAACAGGCTGGAATACTCGAACCGCGAGAACAACGTGACATGGGAGATTGCCGAAAACGTCACCGACCCGGTATCCATGATGCACGATCACAAGTTCTTCATTTTCGATAACCTCGGCGTATATGTCGAGAACGTTATGCGTGAAACCGCAAAGGATATCAACAATATTACCCACGAAGAGAACGAGAAGATACGCTCTGCTGTAGTCAGCAGCGTCATAGAGTGCATGGATAAGGTCGCCGCAATGAACGGGGCAATGGTCATAATCACCGTCGAGCCGGGATTTTCCGTAATGCCCGAAAATACATGGCAGAACTCGTTCAGGGATATAATGGGTATGGTAAATCAGCGTATCGCAAATACCGCGGCGGACGTTTACCTCTCCGTAAGCGGCATACAGTTCAGGATAAAGTGACAGGCCCGCAGGATGCACAAAGCGTCCGCGTACAATTATTATAAGGAAGGATATATTATTATGGCACAGATGTCGATAGAGCAGCTGCTTAATTTTGCAAGAAGTAAAAACGCGTCGGACGTTCATCTTACCGTCGGAGCGCCCACTGCTATACGAATAAACGGCGAACTGAAGAAATTCGACGGTATGTCTGATGAAGTCGTACAGAAAACTATACTCTCCATGCTCACGGCAGAGCAGGAACAGCGCCTCGGAACCGGCGTGGATATAGACTTTTCATTCACCTGCGCTTCCGGCGGCAGACAGCGTGTGAACGTTTACCGTCAGAACGGCGGCAAGCTCGCAGCGGCTATCCGTCTGCTCAATGAGCACGTTCCGTCATTCAAGGATATCTCGCTGCCCAACGCTGCTATAGAGCTCACCAAAGAGCGCAAAGGGCTTATCCTCGTTACCGGTCCTACAGGTTCCGGCAAGTCCACCACCCTCGCCACAATGGTCGATCATATAAACGCTATCCGCGAGTGCCACATTCTAACGATAGAGGACCCGGTGGAATATATCTACGAACCAAAAAAGGCAACTATCCACCAGCGCGAGATCGGTACGGACGTAAAGACCTTCAACGACGCCCTCAGAAGCGGTCTGCGTGAGAACCCCGACGTTATCCTCGTCGGCGAGATGCGCGACTATGAGACTATTCGTCTTGCGATAACCGCAGCGGAAACGGGACACCTCGTTCTCGGTACGCTCCATACCACAGGTGCCGCACAGACTATCAACCGTATAATCGACGTTTTCCCGTCCGAGGAACAGAACCAGATACGCTCACAGCTCTCCTCGAACCTGCGCGGCGTTATATCGCAGCTCCTCATCCCCTGCATCAATCAGGACAGAGGACGTGTCGCGTCATTCGAGATACTTATAAACAACGATGCCTGTGCAAACAATATCCGTACCGAAAAGGTACACCAGATCGAACAGGTCATGGCGTCCAACGTTTCAAACGGTATGCGCACAATGAACGAGAGCCTGAAGCGCCTTGCGCGTGACAATGTCATAACACGCGACGTTGCGCTCACATACAGTCCCGACAAGGAAGAATTCAAAAAAATGCTCTGATAAACACGGAGTGGACCTATCTTGAGAAATTTCATCGCCCGCCTTTCTCTCGAAGGGCGGGTAAAACTGATTATTATATGTCTTGCCGCATTTACGGCGATACTTTTTATTTTTACGGTAAGAGCGTATTCCGAAGACGTTCCCGAACCTCCCGGAAGGACAAATCTCATACGCACATCATACAGCACCGACAACTATTCGGTATTCGAGTGCTCCGGCAGCACCGTCGCCGCGCGGGGAAGATATACTCCCGACCGGGTGAGGAGACTGTACATCGACAAGTATGAGGAATACACCGGGTCATATTCAATGAACGCGTCGGAGGACGGCAGCTATAACGCCGAGCTTTCGATGAAGCCCGAAAAGGGGGAGCACCTCCTTGTCGTTCAGCTTTCGTCCGGCGCTTTGATGAAATACCGCATCTACTACAATGATACGAACGGGTGGTATTTCCCTGTGAACGGGCTGGATGAACAGAACCGCGGGGTATTCGACCATATCTTCGACGCTCCCGCCGAGGCGTCTGCGCTGTATCTCAGTCCGTCCGCCGACGCGGGGGAGATAAACACCGCGCTCGAACAGATAGAGCTGCTGACGGAAACTGTCACCGGCGGCATAGAGGACGATTACAGCAAAGCCCGCGCGATATCCCGCTTCATATCGGAAAAGGTATATTACGACTTCGATGCAGCCGGTACCGACGCGGATCTCGGAACTATCGCCCTGTGCAATGTCCTCAAAAACAGCAGGACGGTATGCGGCGGGTTCGCAAACCTCTTCTGCGCAATGGCGGAAGCCGCCGGACTGGACGCGGTGAACATCAAGGGCGGCGTGACACACTCCACCCAACCGAATGTGGTGACATATGCACAGCTCGGCGACGGCAGACAGAACCATGAGTGGGCGGCATTCTATTACCCCGCAGAGGAACGCTGGGTATGGGTGGACGCCTGCTGGGACGGCGCGGGAGACTACAAAGGCGGCGAGTGGAAGCCGGGAAAACCTAAGTATATGTACTTCGATATAAGCGATGAGGCATTCTCTCTCAACCACCGCGCCGACAAAGCCGAACGCAGGCTGTATTTTTCGGCAAAGACCGAGACAGAGCCGCTGGAAGTGCAGACGGAAGCGCAGGGAGAACCGCTGCCGGAGATAACCTCGCAGGTCACGGAGCCCGCCTTGTCCGAAACTGCCCCGGCAACATCGGAGTTTCACCCGCAGCCGGGAGAGGTGCTGCCCGAAACGTCCGTACCGGCGGATACTCCGCAGACGGAAGTTCACGAACAGCCGGCGGAAAACAGTCCGGACACCGTACTGATCCTGATAATTGCAGCGCTTGCGGCGGGGATCGCCGTTGTCGCTGTCATATTGATAAATATTTTAAGGAAGCGGAAGGATAACTGACATGGTAGTAATTGAACTTGAAAACGGAAAGAAGATAAAGCTCGAACTGTACCCCGACATCGCGCCGGAAACAGTGGAGAATTTCGAGAGACTGGTGGGAAAGGGCTTCTATGACGGACTCACTTTCCACAGAGTGATACCGGGCTTCATGATACAGGGCGGCTGCCCCAACGGCAACGGTACCGGCAACGCGGGTACGCGCATCAAGGGCGAGTTCCTCCAGAACGGCTTCGTGAATGACCTCAAGCACACACGCGGTGTCATTTCCATGGCGAGAGCCGCGGATCCCAACTCCGCGAGCTGCCAGTTCTTCATCATGCACGAGGACGCTCCGCATCTTGACGGCGGCTATGCGGCATTCGGCAAGGTGATCGAGGGCATGGACGCGGTCGATGAGATAGCCGCTGTGGAGACGGACTACTCCGACAAGCCCATAAAACCCGTCGTAATGAAAAAAGTATATATCGAGAAATAATGGTGAACATCGGCAACGACTGGGACGAGCTGCTCGCCGGTGAGTTTTCAAAACCCTACTATCAGCAGCTTCGGCAGTTCCTCAAAGCCGAGTACAGCGGCTTCACTATCTACCCCGATATGTATGACATCTTCAACGCGCTGAAATTCACGCCGTACAGCAAGGTGAAAGCCGTTATCCTCGGTCAGGATCCGTACCACGAGCCGGGGCAGGCTCACGGGCTCGCGTTTTCCGTGCGTCCGGGGATCGAACCGCCGCCGTCCCTCAAAAACATCTATAAGGAGATAAACTCCGACCTCGGGCTGCCGATACCGCAGACCGGCGACCTTACGAACTGGGCAAGACAGGGCGTGCTGCTGCTCAATACGTCGCTGACTGTCCGCATGGGACAGGCGAACAGCCATAAGGGCAAAGGCTGGGAGATATTCACCGACCGCGTGATCTCGCTTCTCAACGAACGCGAACAGCCCGTGGTGTTCATACTGTGGGGCAGCAATGCCAAAGCAAAAGTGCCGCTGATAACGAACCCGCAGCACTGCATACTTACTTCCCCGCACCCGTCGCCGCTTTCCGCGCACTACGGCTTTTTCGGCTGCCGGCATTTTTCACGGTGCAACGATTTTCTGAAAAGCAGGGGCATCGAGCCTATCGACTGGAGGGTGTCATGAGCAAATATACGACATATTTCAAAGTCCTTCAGCTGAAGTATAACAGCGTAAGGAACATTGATAAAATACATCCGCTCAAACAGAGTGTCGTATATAATATAGTATCACACGCGCTGGACGCATATCTCGGCATAATAGAGCGGATAATCATTTTCGGCAGTTCCACATCCATGAGGTGCTGTCCGGACAGCGATCTCGATGTTGCGGTAAAGTTCAGGGAAAACATGGATACACTCGAAAACAAAAATGCGGTTTCCGAAATAATAGGCAAGGAGACTGACTGGAATTATGATGTTGTGTGGCTGAACGGGATAAATGAGAAAGGACGGCTGTACGATGAGATCATGTCGGAAGGAAGGGTCGTATATGAGTAAACTTATAAATCACGGAAAGGTAAGGCTCGGATCGGCTCGCGAACTGTACAAGCGATCGGTACAGGAACCCGATATGAGTGATTACTACATAGATATGTGCTGTTTTGATTATCAGCAGTCTATGGAATTTTTTTTAAAAGGCATCGTAGAACTTCTCGGTGAAAAATATGTAGTAAATCATGATCTCAGAGCTAACGTAAACAAGATCTATTCGGTAAAGACAGACAATCCGGAAGTAAAAAGGATAATAGACGAATTGGACGATACGCTTACAATAATACGGCAGTATGCGACTACGTTCAATGAATGGGAGACAAAAAGCAGATACGAAGAGACCTTTGCGGCTGTGTCGAAAGATATTGAACTTGCTGACAAGGTTTGTTCGCAGCTTTGTGACTGCTCCTGCGAACTGTTTAAGATCATCCCCAACGAATAACAGCGAGGTATAAAATGAGAGAAAGCATACTTACAATACCGATAAACGAAGTCTTTGAGCCGAAAGAGGGCTGCCCTTTCTGCCGCATGAGAGACACCGTTGAGCAGCACATCTGTGAATATATCATGGGCGCTGCTATGATGGAGCCGGACGTGCGCATGGAAACGAACGAACAGGGGTTCTGCTTCACGCACTTCGAGATGCTGATGCAGCAGAACAATCGTCTTTCCCTCGCGCTCATGCTCAACAGCTACCTTGAAAATGCCCGCCACAACATTTTCGAGAAAAAGAGCATCTTCTTCTCCAAAAAGGCAAAGGCAGCCAGATCGTCGGGCATCGAGGACAGCTGCTTCGTCTGCGGCAAGGTGAACTGGGGCATAGATCATATGCTCGAAACATTTTTCACCATGTACGTCAAGGACGGAAAGTTCCGCAATCTGTTCAAAGCACAGCAGTATGTCTGCGTCCCGCACTACAATATGCTGAACGTGAAAGCTGCCGAAAAAATGCAGAAAGGCGACATTGCGGGATTTCAGAAAGACCTCGACGCTCTTGTTGAGGAGTACGTCAAGCAGCTCAACTCCGATGTCAACGACTTCTGCAACAGCTTCGACTACCGCAACGCCGGCAACCTCCACAAACCCGAAATGGAGCACGTCAGAAGCTCTATCGAACGTTCGGTGGAATTTCTCACCGGCAGAAAACCGAAAGTCAAATAAGGGGGCATTGCTGTGCTGGAAATAAAAGACCTGCATAAAAGCTACCGCAGTTTCAAGGTGCTCGACGGTCTGTATATGAAGATAAACAGGGGTGATATATATGGTTTTCTCGGCAGGAACGGCTGCGGCAAGACCACCACAATGAACATCGTCTGCAATATCATCCCGAAAGACAGCGGCGAGATAATCCTCGGCGAGGACGGAACGAACGATATAAAGATCGGCTATCTGCCCGAATCCCCGTCGCTGTACGGTTACATGAACGGCTATGAGTATCTCGGGTATATAGCGTACTGCTCAAAATACAATGGCGACGTGGATAAACGTATCGCCGCGGTCCTTGCTCTCACCGGCATGACAGAGGGCGGAAAGCGCCGTATAAAGGGATATTCCCGCGGCATGAACCAGCGTCTCGGCATTGCTGCGGCTATCATAAATTCCCCCGACCTGCTGATTCTCGACGAACCTACCTCGGCGCTCGACCCCGAAGGCAGAGCGGAAGTCATGAACATCATCATGAACCTCTCCGAAGCGGGGACGACTATCCTGCTTTGCACGCACATACTGAGCGATGTGGAGCGTGTCGCGAACAGAGTGGGCATTGTCAGCGGCGGCAAGCTCGCGGTCGAGGGCAGTATAGAGCAGATACTCGGCGAATACGGCGCTGACAGCGTTGAGGTGCAGCTTACCGAACCTGACGAGCGCACTGTCAGGCTGATAGAAGCCGCGCCGTTCGCGCAGAAGACCGATTATTACGAAAAGACCGGGCTTGCCGTTATGAGCGTGCAGGACGGGAATGCCGGCATTATAGAGGCGATGCGGTATCTTTCGGAGAACGATATCGCGGTGTCAAGCGTGAAACTGTCGCGTCCGACGCTCGAACAGGTATATCTGAGCATTGTCGGCTCGCAGTGGAACTGAACGGGGGTGTCGGAAATGGTAAACGGATTTAAGAAGGAGATGCTGTTCTACACACGCGGCGGGCGGTTTGCTATCGTGCTCATAGTGATGCTGGCGCTGGCACTGATGTCTCCGCTGATGTTCGGCATGATGAAGTTCATGACCGGTGCAATGAGCAGCATGGAAGGCATGACTGAGACTGTAACGGATGCAATGGCGATGTTCAGCGGATTCACCGCCTCGGAGATAACCATGTACACGGTGGAGTACGTCGCGAGCATGGGGGCGATCGTAACGCTCTTCCTGTTCAAAGGCGCGGCGGGCGGTGAGCAGCAGAAACGTTCGGTCATTATCCCGCAGTGCTCCGGACTTTCCGCGCTGGACTACGCACTGCCGAAATTCATAATATACCCGCTGTCTATATTTATAATAGGTATATTTTCGGTATATATAGGAGCACTTGTGTCACTGCCGATATTCGGCGGCACGCTCGACTGGGGCATGGTAACGGTATCGGCGGTATGCGCGGGCGGCTTCCTCGCGTTTTTCACGGTTTTGCAGTTCTGCATCGGTATCTGCACCGGACGGTCGGGACTTGCGATAGTTATATGTATAATCGCGCAGACGTTCCTGCCGTCGATAATGTCGTTCTTCCGCATCGACAGGTTCAACCCCGTTGCACTGTACTCCATAGCTCTCGGAGCTGCACTCGGCTCCGGTGAAACGAGCGGCTCCTTCTTCTCGGCTCTCGAAACCGAAACATCCGCAGTGTCAAATGATGTCACACCGCTCAACATTACTGTAAGTCTGGCTACGGCGCTCGTTATCTCGGTGCTGCTCGGATTTGTCACAGTGTTTGTGCTCCACACGAAAGAAGTGCATAACGAGGGCGACGAGCCTGTGCTGTGAGAGGGCGCTGGCGCTTGAGAGCGTGAGAGGGCGCTTACGCTTGAGATTTTTCGCCTGCGCGGCGGGCGGGGCACTCGGTGCCCGGACGTTACACGCCGCGATAATGCTGATGAGACTTGCAAGCGGGCAATATGCGGCGCGCTCCACATAGGATTTGCAGAAACGCAGGAAGATGCTTCCTACATCACCGCGTTCGGAAAATGCACGAGACTCGCAGGTTTTGACAAGTGAAATCTTAGCAGCATTCTTTTCCTTTCTTCGGCTAATTGCCCGCTACAGCAGACGTGGATAAATGTCAAGGGGGTGGCTTCAAAATTTTTTCATCCCAAGAACTGAATGAAAAAAATTTGGAGTACCCTTGACATTCATCCACGGGCTGCGGTATAATCGCAATGCCGAAGAAAAAAAGATGCAGGGGAAATATAATGATGAAAGTATGGTGACCACCGCTGACCGGTCAAAGTTAAGCGGTGGTCGCTTCTTTTTATAGAAGATCCTCCGATAATGTCAATATTGCAAAATCCCTTGACAAAAAAAGCATAATACACTATAATAAAGGCATATTCGCCGTGTATTCATCCGCGGCACAGAAAGGAATTACTGACCATGCCGATAATCTACAACGAAAAAGCCCGCGTGTTCAAGCTCGACACGCCCAATTCGACCTACGCGTTCCATATCACGGAAAGCAAAAATATCCTGCATCTCTACTACGGTGCAACTGTCCCTGAGACAGATCTTACATACAACCTGCGCATACCGGACGGAAAACCGTTCGTTCCCGCAGTTCACGACGCAATGGGTCCCCACTCCTTCGACTGCGCGGCGATAGAGTTCTCCACCAGCGGTGTTGCGGATTTCCGTGAGCCCTGCATTCAGGTGCGTGACAAGCTCGGCATGACCGCCTGCGAGATATACTACAAAGACTATAGGATATATAAAGGCAAGAGCAGACTCGAAGGGCTCCCCGCGACATTTGCGAACTCCGACGACGAGGTGACATCCCTCGACCTTATATGCGAAGATACGCACAGCGGGCTTGAAATAGTATTGCAGTACAGCGTTTTTGAGAACGTTGACATCATCACCCGCTCGGTAAAGGTGAAGAACAACGGCGCGGATGCACTTGACCTGCAAAGGCTTCTCTCGTGCTGCATATCGCTTGACAGCATGGATTATGACATGATAACGCTGCACGGAACATGGGCAAGAGAGCGCCATGTACAGCGCTTCCCGCTGCATTTCGGCAAGCAGTCGATAGACTCCAACCGCGGTGCCACGAGCCATGCGCACAACAACTTTATTGCGATATGCGACCGCACTGCCACCGAGGATCACGGCGAGTGCTTCGGATTTGCACTGTGCTGGTCGGGTTCGTTCCTTGCAATGGCAGAGGTCGATCAGTACGAAAAGACCCGCGTCGTTATGGGTATCAACCCCTATGACTTCGGCTGGCATCTCGATCCGGGCGAGGGATTTCAGGCTCCGGAAGTGATAATCTCCTACTCGGCGGAGGGATTGGGAAAGATGTCGCGCAATTTCCACGATGTGATGCGTCACAACCTCATAAGGGGCAAGTGGAAAGATGTACGCCGTCCGATACTGATAAACAACTGGGAAGCAACGTACTTCAACTTCGATACCGACAAGCTGCTCGATATTGCAAGAGAAGCAAAAAAAGCGGGCATTGAGATGCTGGTAATGGACGACGGCTGGTTCGGACACCGCAATGATGACCGCAGTTCCCTCGGCGACTGGTTCGTAAACGAGGAGAAGATCAAAGGCGGGCTTAAACACCTCGTTGATGAAGTCAACAAGATAGGTCTGAAATTCGGTATCTGGTTCGAGCCCGAAATGATAAGCCCCGACAGTGAGCTTTACAAGGCGCATCCCGACTGGTGCCTGCACATAGAAGGCCGTCCGCGCACCACCGCGCGTTCACAGCTCGTCCTCGACTTCTCGCGCAAGGAGATACGGGACTATATCTACGGCAGGATGAAAGACATACTCTCGTCCGCTAACATCGAGTATGTCAAGTGGGACATGAACCGCCAGCTCTGCGAAGTCGGAAATGAGATACTCCCGCCCGAAAGACAGCGTGAGATCTGGACGAGATATGTTCTCGGCGTGTATGAGATGCAGGAACGGCTGCTGACGGACTTCCCGGACTTGCTGCTTGAAAACTGCGCCGGCGGCGGTTCACGCTTCGACGCGGGTATGCTGTACTATTCCCCGCAGATATGGACGAGCGACGATACCGACGCTATCGAGCGCCTGAAAATACAGTACGGTACGTCGATGTGCTATCCTTGCTCCTGCTTCGGCGCACACGTCTCCGACAGTCCTAACCACTGTGTCGGCAGGATAACGCCTTTTAAGACCCGCGGTCACGTTGCAATGGTGGGAACTTTCGGGTATGAGCTGGACGTTACCCGCATCAGCGACGACGACAAGGCTGCAATAAAAGACCAGATCGCGGAGTTCAACAAGTACAACCCGCTTGTCAGAAACGGCGATTATTACCGTATCGGCGACCCGTTCGCGAATGACCGCTTCGACGCATGGCAGTTCGTCAGCAAGGATAAGAGCGAGACGCTGCTCGAATATGTTACCGTGCTGAAAGAACCGAGCGTATTTGAGCACCGCATCCGTCTGAAAGGTCTTGACAAGTCGAAGAACTACCGCCACGAGGAGAGCGGCAAGGTATTCAGCGGCGCGTTCCTCATGAACAACGGCTTCCATATCCCCAATATGTGGGGCGATTTCCAGAGTTATATAGCTTATTTCAAGGAAGTTTAACTGAAGAAATGTATTGCAATTTGCAACACAATATGACTTTTGATGATAACTGTTATTTACACCGAACGTGAAGAAACTGTCAGGATCATATCGGCAAGAAAGGCTACGAGAGAAGAAAGGGAGTTATATTATGATAATTAAAAAAAATTATGCAGATATGATGATGCCGCTTACTGATGAGGAACGTGCAGAGCTCGAAGCGCTGAAAGACACCGAGCCGGTACCCGATGAGGATTGTCCGGCATATTCTCTTGAAGAATTAAGAGAAATGAAGAAAATAACCGAAGAACGAAAAGCAGAACGCTGTAAACAGTCCGTCACTCTCCGGCTTTCTCCGGCAACTCTCGCAAAAGCAAGATCACTTGGCAAGGGCTATACGTCCATTCTCAGCAGGATAATCGAAAACGCACTCAATGACCCTGATACTTTGCACAACAGCCTGTGATATCGCCTTTTTATGAAAGTGCTGTAAACCCCGTGAGTTCCGATACTCACGGGGTTTTTCTGTCTGTCAAAAAAGCTTTATCCGGATCTATTATCATTTCGGTGCAGCGCGATCTCCCCGATTAGCGGGTGAGGTGGAGCTTTTGCATCGCAAAAGCCGCAGAGAGGACTGACCGACAGACAGCAGCCCTTGTGCCGTCTGACAATGCAGGACGCACGAAAATCAATTGCCCCGCAAGGACAAGCGCGAACGCGCCGCTGCGCCTGCCCTATTGACACGATAGCGGTTTGGAGCTGAAATTATTTTTGTGAAAATGCACTAAAAAGACTTGTAATATTTGTTGATTTATGATATAATAGATTTTGTATGGATATATGACCGGGAAGTGCCTTAGGTCTGACGTGATTTCAGCCGCCGCACTTCCGCGCTCCTGCCCGTAAGCGGGGGCGGGTCTTGCTTCAATTTTTAGCATCACAGTGAAAGGGGTCGCATCCTGACGGGTGCAAATTACAAAAATGGACAGATTTTCCGAACAGCTTTTATCCAAACAGTCCACAGGAAAGGACACACTTATAAGGATCCTGTATGTTGCGGCGGCGGCTCTGCTGGCATCCGCAGCCATCGCGGCAATACCGTTCATCGGACCCATAGTTCCTATCGCGGTGATAGCGGGCGTTATATGGGCACTTGTGTGGCTCATGCAGGGCACGTTCACAGAGTACGAGTATATCGTGACGAACGACGACCTTGACATCGACAAGATCACCGGCAAGAGGAAGCGCAAGCGCATGGTAACTGTAAGTCTCAGCAAAGTCAAGGAGATAAGCGAGTATGTCTCCGGCAGCGAGATCGACGCCGATGTTACCGTCATGGCGCATGACGAGACCGGTGTGGGGATGTATTATCTGATATGCGAGATAGCGGAATACGGCAGGGTAGCGGTGGTATTCAATCCCGACAAGCGCACGCTCTACAACATGATAGGCGGATTTGACCCGAGAGTGCGCAACCAATATTCCGAGCTTTACAGCAAGGTAAAGCCTGCGGACGGACCGGATGAGGAAGAAACACAGGAAACGCAAGAGAACAAGGCGGAAACAGATACACCCACGGAGGAATGATCCTTGAAAAACGCACTGCGCAAAAGCGCTTTCAGGGAGATACGATCGACCCTGAGCCGCTTTCTCTCGATATTCGGCATAGTTGCTATCGGTGTCGGTTTTTTCTCCGGTGTTAAGGCGGCAGCACCCGATATGCGCATGACCGCCGACAAATACATGGATGACGGCAAACTCATGGATCTGCGGCTCGTATCGACTTACGGCTTTGACGAGAACGACATTGCCGCGATACGCGGACTTGACGGTGCCGAAGTGTTCCCGTCCTACTATACGGACGTTATGATACACTGCGGCTCACGTTCACCGGCGGCAGCGAGACTGTATTCCTACGATCCGGAAACGCAGGACAGCATAAACACACTGATACTGCGCGAAGGACGTATGCCCTCCGCACCGGAGGAATGTGTGGTAGATCCGTCACTCACAAAGGGCGCTCCCGGGATAGGCGAAACAATAAAAGTGACCGACAACAGCGGCGACCCGCCCGATGATATGCTCGGAAGGTTCGAGTACACTATCGTCGGCAAGGTCAGCTCCTCCATGTACATAGACAAGACCACCCGCGGCAGCACATCTGTCGGCAACGGTACTATCACTGCCGCATACTACATACCGGAGGAGAACTTCACGGTAGAGTACAATACCGAGGTATATGTGCGGTTCCCGGAACTTGTTTCCCTCGGAACATACGATGATGATTACAAGGATGCCGCGAAAGCACTTGCGGAAAAGGCGGAGGATATCGGGGAACGCCGCGCAAAGGAGCGTTTTGCGGAGATAAAGGACGAAGCGGAAGAAAAGCTCGCGGATGCGGAAAAAGAGCTTGCGGACGCCGAGCAGGAATACAACGACAAGATAGCCGACGGTGAGAAAGAAATAGCCGACGGTGAAGCGGAGATCGCCGAGAACGAGCAGAAGATCGCTGACGGCGAGAAAGAGATAGCCGAGAATGAACAGAAATTGCGCGACGCGGAAGAAGAGATAGCCGAGAATGAGCAGAAGCTGCGCGACGGCGAGAAAGAGATAGCCGAGAATGAGCAGAAACTGCTGGACGGCGAAAAAGAGATAGCCGAGAATGAGCAGAAGCTGCGCGACGCGGAGAAAGAGATAGCCGAGAACGAGCAGAAACTGCGCGACGGCGAGAAAGAACTTGCGAACGGTGAAAAGAAGATAGCTGACGGCGAAGCGGAGATCGCGGAAAACGAGCGTAAACTCGCAGATGCCGAAAAGCAGTACAACGACGGTCTTGAACAGTACAACGCGGGTGTTGCGGAGTACGAAGCAGGGAAAAAGGAAATAGAGGATGCCCGCGCACAGTACGAGGCGGGAAAGGCGGAGTTTGATGCGGGCAAGGAGCAGCTCGAAGCGCAGAAAGCACAGCTTGACGCGGCGCTGGCGCAGTTCGCGGCGGCTCTGGGAGTTCCGGAGATAACGGACGAGATGCTTGCGGCTTACGCACAGGCGGATACGCAGGCTGCGCAGCTTTACGGTGCAAGACAGCAGATAGCCGCGGGTGAAGCCGCACTGGCGGAGAACGAGACTGCGCTTGCGGAGGCGGCAGCGAAGATAGAAGCAGGACAGGCTGAGCTTGACGCGGCGGAAAAGACGCTTGCGGAAACGAAAGATGCGCTCGATGCGGCAGCAGCGGAGATAAGCAGCGGAAAAGAGCAGATAGATGCCGCAAAGACCGAGCTTGCGGAAGGAAAGCGTGAGGTCGAAGATGCAAGAGCCGAGATAGAGGACGGCAGAAAGAAGCTGGAAGACGGAAAAAGGGAGCTTGCCGACGGGCGGCAGAAACTCGAAGATGCAAAAGCTGAAGCCGAAAACGGCAGACGTGAGATCGAAGAAGCAAAAAGGGAAGCTGCGGACGGCAGAAAAGAGATAGAAGACGCAAAGAAGGAAGTCGCGGACGGGTGGAAGGAACTCGAAGACGGAAAGAAAGAGCTTGAGGACGGAAAAAAGGAGCTCGAAGACGGAAAAATAAAGCTTGAGGACGGCAGAAAAGAGCTTGAGGACGGAAAAGCCGAGGGTGCCGAGAAGATAGCCGACGCAAAGGAAAAACTCGCCGACGCGCGAGAGAAGATAGACGATCTCGAAGAGCCGAAATGGTATGTCTTTACGCGTGAGGACACTCCCGGCTACGCGGAGTACGGCGAGAACGCCAAGCGTATCAACAACATCGCCGGCGTGTTCCCGGTATTTTTCACGGTAGTGGCAATGCTCGTATGCCTTACCACGATGTCGCGTATGATCGAGGAGCAGCGCGTTACTATCGGCACGCTCAAAGCCCTCGGTTACGGCAGTGGGAGTATTATTTTCAAGTATATGTTCTATGCGGTGTCGGCAACTGTGCTGGGGTGCGTGGTCGGCTGCGCCGTGGGTATGCAGCTCTTCCCGTTCGTTATCATAACGGCTTACGGGATAATATACGACGTGGGAAGTATCGTCATTCAGGCGGATATGGCGACCGCGCTGACCGCAAGTGCGGTGTTTATCGTCGCCATCGCCGCAACGGTGCTGCTCAGTGCTCGCTCGTCGCTGTCGGAACAGGCAGCACAGCTGATGCGCCCGAAGACACCAAAGACCGGCAAGCGCATACTGCTCGAGCACATCGCTCCGATATGGAAACGCTTCAATTTCAGCGGCAAAGTCACCGCCCGCAACCTTTTCCGCTATAAGAGAAAAATGCTTATGACGGTGATCGGCATTGCGGGATGCACTGCGCTGCTGCTGACGGGAGTTGCACTCTATGACGCGATAAACGACATACTGGCGAAACAGTTCGAGGATATACAGAATTATGACGGGATATTCGTATATGACGCGGACGAGCATCCCGAAGCCGCGGATCTTGCAAAGAAAATGGCTGAAGACGCAGGCGGTGAGGGAATAAAAGTATATCAGAAGATGACGGCAGTTTCCGCAAACGGAAAGTCGGTCGATGCTTATGTCGCGGTACCGTCCGAACCCGCGAAATTCACGGATTTCTTTGACCTGCGAAGCCGCACCACCGGCGAACGATACTCGCTGACCGATGATACCGTATATATCGACGAGAAGATGTCTATGCTGCTCGGCAATGTCGGCGCGGGGGATACTATTGTAATAAAGAAAGATGATACCCGGTCGGTGGAAGTTACGCTCACCGCACCGTTCGAGAATTACCCGAACCACTACATATATATGACGGAGAGTACATACGAAAGGCTGTTCGGGGAGCTGCCGGTCTACAATACGCTGTATTTCAGCCACAGCTACGGCGAAGGCGATAAGCAGAATGAGCTGGGCAGCCGTATGCTGACGATCGAGGGGGCACAGGCTATAAACTTCAACTCCGATACGAAACAGACGTTCACGAGGATGCTCGATTCGCTGAGCCTTGTTATCATCGTCATCATAGCGTCTGCGGGAGCCCTCGCGTTCGTCGTGCTGTATAATCTGACGAATATAAATATTACGGAGCGTATCAGAGAGATCGCAACACTTAAAGTGCTGGGATTTTATGATAAGGAAGTGGATAACTATATTTTCAGAGAGAATATACTGCTCTCGCTTCTCGGAACAGCCGTCGGGCTTGTGCTTGGGATATTTCTTGCAAGGTTTGTAATAACCACAGCGGAGGTCGATCTTGTAATGTTCGGAAGAAATATCTATCCGCTCAGTTACGTTATCGCCGCAGCCGCTACCATGCTATTCTCGCTGCTCGTTACTTTTGCAATGCACAAACGTTTGCAGAATGTCAATATGATAGAGGCGCTGAAATCTGTGGAATAGTACGTTATGCCCCGTAATGCCGGTCGTTACCGATTTGTCAAGGGTACTCCAAAAAATTTTTCTGTGAAAATTTTTTTGAAGCCTCCCCCTTGACAAATCGGTTGCGGCGTGGGGTCGGGTTTCACCGACGGGGCAGGGTGGGAAGCAGGAAACAAAATGCGCCCCGCCGTGTTTTCCATTGTACCACGCCGCACCACTCCCTGTGTTGTGCAGACTTGCGGCGCTCGCTTCCCTCGGGAGCGAATAAAAAGCAGGACTGCCGATGCGGTAAGATGTTTAACAAGATATAGTATTATCAGATAATTCCTGCACAAGATATTATATGTATGTGCGGAAATGTACTTAAATTTTTTTCGGAAAATTTTTATTTTTTTTGAAACTTTTTTGCCGAAACTGCCTACTACTTATATGTAGGGGGCAAAAAGCGAGGTGACCTTCTTGGCAAGTGACACGCTTGAAGCCTATTTTAACAAAGTCTATGGCGATACGTTCCGTGCAGTGTCGCGCTTCGTTGTCAGCAAATGCGGAAGCGTGCAGGAATCGGAAGATGTCGTGCAGAATATCTATACCCGCTTCTATCAGCGTATAGCCAAGAAGGGGTACGACGATATCGAGAACGCCGAGGCTTTCGTAATAAATATCGCAAAGTTTGAGTGCAAGAATTTCTTCGGCGCTGCAAAAAAACATAGCAATACCACCTATTTCGCCGATTATACCGAGGAACAGATGGTCGCTATCGAATCCGAAATGTCTAAGGAACAGCAAAGCCTCGAAGACGCAATGTGCAACGACCTGCTCGCAAAACAGATCTTCAATGACATAGCAAAAGATGACCCCCTTATCGGACGTATCTTCTACCTCCATTTCGTCTGCGATATGAAGCTCGATGATATCGCCGCTACCCTCGATATATCTCTATCTTCCGTCAAGAATAAGCTCTACAGGACTATCGAAAGACAGAAGAAAAAGTTTGACCTATAATACCTATAATAAATATGAAAGGAGGAACAGCTTTTTATGAATACCAATGAATTCTACAAGGAGCTTTTTGAAAAGTATGCTTTCGATGAAGAAAAAATACGCAAAAACGCTATCAAAGCAGCCAAAACTCCCGCATGGCAGAGAACATTGGGCGCACACTGGAAGTCTGTTGCGGGCGTAGCTGCAGCAGTCGCGGTAACTGTCGGCGGTGTGGCGGCTTACAACGCTGTGAATCCTTCCATAAACGTAATTCCGGAAGATACCCTGCCCTCCGCATCAAAAAGACTTGAAGACGCGGAAAAGAATTACTTCAATCCCCCTGCAGAGACCGAAACGCATTCGTCCATATACGTTTCTTTCATGGACGTTATGTCATACAGCGATATTTCCGTGGCACTCTCGGCAGTGCCCGATTATGACGATATAGATATAGTATGTATCTACCTGAGCGACGGCTCGAAGATAACCGATGTACGCGCAGTGGAGAATTTTGCACAGAGCAATTCGTCCGTGAAGAATATCTGCGGCGCAAAGCTCTCCGCACCCACAGGCGCTTATCAGGACATTCAGGATCTCAGCTCCGTATTTCTGGCAGAGTTTGAGTCGGATGAAATAAACGATGAGACGTTCTCGCCGATACCTTACGACGACAGCGATCCTCTCACCAACGATTTCGACCTTATAATCACCACAGCGCCGCAGCCCTCCGTAACGACATCATCCTTCTCGTTCGCAGGCGAAACATCGTCTGCTGTATCGGAGGCTGCGCCTGTGACCGATAACACAAGCATACCCACCGCCGATACCACCGGACCCGCTCCCGTTTCTGAGGACAGCGAGGACACCGAGGATATCGACGAATACGAGGAAGACCCCGAATCCACCGAAGAGGGCGAGGGTATCGAAGATCTCACGATAACGGAAGACAGCGAAGCGGATACCACCGTGACTACGGATGCGCCCGAACAGCCGCCCGTCTCCGAGCTGCCCGAACAGACTGCGGAGATCACAGTTCCCGTGACCGAGATAACCGATGCGCCGCAGATAGGGCTCATGACACAGCTCTACTACCTCAATGTCGAGAATGCGCTCGAAACTATACTGATAGACAACTACGCGATCGTGCTGACACGCGGCGAAGTGTACTTCTGCAGCGTAGGAGGCATGACAGGATATCAGCCGAAGGTCTGCGAGACGGCAAGCCCGAAGTTCGCGTATTACGGCAACGGCAAGGTCATCTTCACCGGCATAGGTGAGAACGGACTGCGCAACAAGCTCATTATCCTTGACATGGAGAATGACTGCGTTTACAGCAATGATATCTCCGCTACGCTCGGTCAGGCTGAGATCGCGTCTATCAACTACAGCGCCGGCGAAGGAAAGTATTTCCTCAAGGCT
Source organism: uncultured Clostridia bacterium (assembly GCA_946183095.1). Lineage (GTDB taxonomy): Bacteria > Bacillota > Clostridia > Oscillospirales > Ruminococcaceae > Ruminiclostridium_E. Next base: position 18,132 of record CAMHBE010000002.1, read on the forward strand.
GTAACGTCTTCGGAAACTTTCTTCTATGAAGTTACGATAACCACGGAGACAGGTGCTGTGTTCAGACCGCTCTGTGAATTCTCCGGCGCGGTCTCCGCTGCAGGCTACAAGAACGGAACTCTCTGGTTCACGGGAACATCCGACGGTGTCGGCAGTTCGCTTTACTCGTTCGACTGCACGAACGGTGTGATGACCGAGATACAGAGTTTCGGCAGCCCGTGCAAGATCCGCAGGAGCGTGACATTCGAGAGCTTCATCATCACGACATCCGACAAGGAAACGAACGCTCCCATATCGTATGTTTTCAATGCGTCAACAAATAAGCTCATCAACGCACCGATAGACGGCGAATCGCTGATAGCGGAAGAAGACGGCGAGGTTTACATCAGCTACTACGGAAGCACGATGAAACTGAACGAGAACGGTGAACTCACCCCCACAGCCAAGGTAGTGAGATTTACCGACCACTACAGCAGCCCGTTCAAGGTGGTATCCACCGACTCCGAAAAAGTCGTCATAGCGCTCGACGACGGCAGCGTATGGTAATAAAAGAGAATATCTTAAAAAGAGACTGTCTTCCGGCAGTCTCTTTTCTGTCTGATACTGTTTTGCGGAAGTGTGAAGATATTGTGAAAAATATTGACATTTAATGCAGATTTTGATAAAATTAAAATAAGTGACTTTTTGAAAGGAATGATGACTTGCAATGATAAAAAAACTGCTGCATAGTGTCAGGGAGTTCAAGCTCGTATCCATACTGACGCCGATCTTCATGGTAGGCGAAGTCATTATGGAAGTTATAATCCCGATACTCATGGAAAAACTCGTCGATGACGGGATCAACGGCGGCGGCGGTGCGGGAGATATGACGGTGATACTGATAATGGGAGCTGCTCTGACGGTATGCTGCATCGTGTCTCTGTTTGCGGGATTTGCGGGAGCAAAGACGGGCGCAAAGGCATCCATGGGATTTGCCCGCAATCTGCGAAAGGATATGTACTACAAAATACAGGGATATTCGTTCTCGAATATCGACAAATTCTCGACAGCAAGCCTTGTAACACGTCTCACCACAGACGTTACGCGTGTGCAGGATGCCTACCAGATGATACTGCGTATAGCAGTTCGCGCGCCAATGATGCTGATATTCTCACTTATAATGGCATTCATCGTGAACGCTCAGCTCGCGTTGGTATTCCTCATAGCGATACCGATACTCGGCATCGGGCTTTTTGCTATCATGAAAGTGGTACATCCCGTGTTTGAACGGGTATTCAAGCGTTACGACACCCTCAACAATGTCGTGCAGGAAAATGTCAGCGGAATGCGCGTCGTAAAGGCTTTCGTGCGTGAGGACTACGAAATAGAGAAGTTTAAGACCATTTCCGGCGATATCTACAAAGATTTCACATTCGCCGAAAAAGTCCTCGCATTCAACAGCCCCCTCATGCAGTTCTGCGCTTATGGCGGCATGATCGCTATATCGTGGATAGGCGCGAACCTCATCGTCTTTGACGGCGGACTCACTACCGGCGGTCTTATGGCAATGATGACCTACGCTATGCAGATACTCATCAACCTGATGATGCTCTCCATGATCTTTGTCATGGTAACAATGTCCCGCGCGTCGGCTGAGCGTATCTGCGAGGTGCTCGACGAAGAAAGCGATATCACAAGCCCCGAAAATGCGGTGACCACCGTTGCTGACGGCTCCATAGAGTTCAGAAACGTTAAGTTTGAATACAAAAAGGGCAGCGGCAAGTACGCCCTGTCGGATATCGACATTCGCATAAAGTCAGGCGAGACTATCGGTATCATCGGCGGCACAGGTTCCTCAAAATCCACGCTCGTGCAGCTCATACCGCGTCTCTACGATGTCAGCGAGGGCAGTATTCTCGTAGGCGGCAGGGATGTCAGGGAATATGACATAGAAGCGCTGCGTGACTCTGTTGCAATGGTATTGCAGAAAAACACACTGTTCTCCGGCACAATAAAGGATAACCTGCAATGGGGCAAACTCGACGCTACCGACGAGGAAATGATAACGGCGTGCAAACTTGCGCAGGCAGACGGATTTATACAGGATTTCCCCGAAAAATACGACACCTACATAGAGCAGGACGGAACGAACGTTTCCGGCGGACAGAAACAGCGTCTGTGCATTGCCAGAGCGCTGATGAAACATCCAAAGATACTGATACTCGACGACTCAACGAGCGCCGTGGATACAGCGACCGATGCGAAGATACGCAAGGCTTTCCGCGAGGAGATACCCGACGTTACAAAGCTCATCATTGCGCAGCGTATAACATCGGTAATGGACGCTGACAGGATAATCGTCCTCGACGGCGGAAAGGTCGCGGATATCGGCACACACGATGAACTTATGGCATCCAGCCCGATATACCGTGAGGTATATGAATCTCAGCAGAAAGGAAGTGAGGAATAATGCCGGCAAAAAGAAAAAAGCCCGAAGCGGGTCAGGCAATGATGATAAAGCGCGGCGGTCCGGGTGGTCCGAGAGCCGTCGGAAAAGGCGCAAAGCTCGACCCAAAGACCCTCAAACGTCTGGTCGGGTACATATTCAAAGGCTACAAACTCCGGTTCTTCCTTGTTTTCATCTGCATCATCATAAGCGCCCTTGCCGGAGTAGCGGCTTCGCTGTTCCTCCGGGAACTTATCAACGACTACATCGAGCCTATGCTTAAAGAGCGGCAGGCGGGCGGCACTCCCGACCTTACACCGCTTGTGTGGGAACTCGTCAAAATGGGCTGTATCTACCTCGCGGGCATGATCTGTGCGTTCTTACAGCAGCGCATCATGGTCACGATATCGCAGGGCGTGCAGAAATCCATACGCGACGAGATGTTCGAGAAGATGCAGCGGCTCCCGATAAGCTACTTTGACAGCCACACCCACGGCGATATCATGAGCCACTACACAAACGACATCGACACACTGCGTCAGATGCTCTCACAAAGTATTCCGCAGGCATTCTCGTCGGTCATAACCATAGTCTCTGTATTTGTTTCCATGTGCGTGGTAAGCCTGCCGCTGACGGGTTTTGTCATCGTTTCTCTGATACTGATGATGATGCTCACGGGCAGCATCGCGGGAAAGAGCGGAAAGTACTTTGTTGCGCAGCAGACATCCGTTGCGGAAGTGAACGGCTATATCGAGGAAATGATAAACGGGCAGAAGGTAGTCAAGGTGTTCAACCACGAAAAGCCCGCGGAAGAAGCATTTGACGAGCTGAACGAAGAACTTTACACGAATGCTCGCGAAGCCAACGGCTTTGCAAACATCTTAGGACCCATAAACAACAACCTCGGACATTTGCAGTATGCACTGATAGCGGTACTCGGAGGCATTCTCGCGATAAACAATGTGGGCGGTCTGCGTCTCGGCGATATCGCGGCATTCCTCCAGCTCTCACGCAGCTTCATGATGCCTGTGAACCAGATTGTCCAGCAGTTCAACTTCATTATCATGGCACTTGCCGGAGCAAAGCGCATATTCGAGCTTATCGACGAAAAGCCCGAGACGGACGAAGGCTATGTAACTCTCGTGAACGCGAAGAAGTCCGCGGACGGCGAGATCGAGGAGACCGCCGAAAGAACTGGTATGTGGGCATGGAAGCATCCCCACGGCACAGGCGGCGTTACATACACCCCGCTCCAAGGCGACGTTACCATGGACGATGTGGATTTCGGCTATGTTGAAAACAAGATAGTTCTCCACAACGTTACCTTGTTTGCCGAACCCGGACAGAAGATAGCGTTCGTAGGTTCCACGGGCGCGGGCAAGACGACTATCACCAATCTGATAAACCGTTTCTACGACATTGCCGACGGAAAGATACGCTATGACGGCATCAACATCAACAAGATAAAGAAAGCCGACCTCCGGCGTTCGCTCGGAATGGTGCTTCAGGCGACAAACCTGTTTACCGGAACAGTCAAGGAGAACATACGCTATGGCAAACTCGATGCCACCGATGAGGAAGTTGTTGCCGCCGCAAAACTTGCGAATGCCGACGACTTCATCTGCCGACTGCCGCAAGGCTACGACACCATGCTCACCGAAAACGGTGCGCAGCTCTCACAGGGTCAGCGCCAGCTTATCGCGATAGCGAGAGCCGCCATTGCCGACCCGCCCGTAATGATACTCGACGAAGCGACATCCAGCATAGATACCCGTACCGAGGAGCTGGTACAGAAGGGCATGGACAGCCTGATGAAGGGCAGAACGGTCTTTGTTATCGCCCACCGTCTCTCGACCGTCAAGAATTCCGACGTTATCATGGTTCTCGAAAAGGGCAGGATAATAGAGCGCGGCAACCACGAAAAGCTCATCTCCGAAAAGGGCAGATACTACAAGCTCTACACAGGAGCCTTCGAGCTCGATTGAGAGCGGGTTGAGAGAGGACAGATCGTTGAGATAGGGGGCTCTGCCCCGGAGAGAGGACAGATTGTCGAGATAGGGGGCTCTGCCCCCTCGGCACCCCCGCCAAAGGGCGCTTACGTC
>CAMHBE010000003.1 GCA_946183095.1 uncultured Clostridia bacterium
GCGGAGAAGAACCGTGACGGTGCTATCGGTGAAGCGAATGCGAACCGCGACCAGCGTATCCAGGTAGCGGCAGCGAATGCAAGCGCGATAGACGGTGAAAACAGTGCGAAGGTAGCGGTTGCACAGTCCGAAGCGACACGTCGTTTCAAAGAGGCGGAGGCAGACGCTAAGGCGGCTAACGATGCCAAGATCGCAATTGCTCAGACAGGCAGAGACGGTGAGATAGGACAGGCTGACGCTCTGCGCGAGCAGCGTGTTCAGGTCGCAGCAGCGAACGCGAAAGCGGTCGAGGGCGAGAACGCCGCGAAGATAGCTGTAGCGCAGTCCGATGCACAGAGACGCGAGAAGGAAGCGGAAGCCCTCAAGCTTGCAACGGCAGCGGAAGCCGTACAGGCAGCGAAGGCGAAAGAGGAATCCTACGCGGCGCAGAAACTTGCGGAACAGCAGCGTGCCCAGCTCGAAATGGCTACCCAGCAGGCTGATATAATTGTAAAGGCGCAGATAGCGAAGGAACAGGCGCAGATAGAAGCGGAAGCCGAAGCCGAGGTCATCCGCCGCAAGGCAAAGGGCGAAGCGGACGCTATATTTGCGAAAATGGAAGCGCAGGCGAACGGTATGCGCGAGATCCTGCAAAAGCAGGCAGAAGGTATGCGTGAACTCGTAAGCACCGCAGGCAGCGCAGACGACGCAGTAAAACTCATCATAGCGGACAAAATGGAAGACCTGCTCAAGATACAGGTTGACGCTATCAAGAACATAAAGATAGACAAGGTCACAGTCTGGGACGGCGGCTCAAAAGGTGCAGACGGCAAGAACTCCACCGCCGATTTCATAAGCGGTCTGTTCAAGTCGGTTCCCCCGCTCGGCGAAATGTTCGATCAAGCCGGCATGAAGCTCCCCTCCTACCTCGGAGAGAGCACAGATACTGTGGAGAGCACACAGACTGTCGAGAGCACAGAGACAGATAAGAGCTGACAGATAATGAGAGGACGCTGACGCTTTAGTGCCCTACGCCATTTGGCACTTGAAAAGCGTGCATCGTGCACGCCTTTTGGTGCCAACGTCAATGCATCCTGCATTGAGGGCGGCGCCACGCTTGGCGTGGGGGCATAGCACGCCGCCGGAACTCGCGTAGACTTGTAATAAGGCAATATGCGGCGCGCTCCACATCGGGTTTCACAGACAATCAGAATGGTTCTTCCTACATAACCTCTCTGCTTGCCGAGACTAAAAAATACACATTTGTGTTGAGCAAACTATAAACAACAAATACTCCCGAACACGGTTGTGAACGGGAGTTTGTTTTATTTTTGCACTTTTTTGACCTTATTTTTTAGTCAAGGAGAGCAGATAGGTGATGTAGGAAGCATCTTTCTGCCTGTCTGCTGTACCCGATGTGGAGCGCGCCGCATATTGCTTTATTGCAAGTCTACGCAAGTTCCGGCGGCGTGCTATGCCCCCACGCCAAGCGTGGCGCCCGCCGCGGAGGCGAAAATCTAAAGCGTCAGCGTTCTCTCGGTTATCTGTCAGCTCTTATCTGTCTCTGCGCTCTTCTCCACAGTCTCTGCGGGTCTTAGATTATCTTCGACCCACTTAGCGGCGAGGAGCGGGGAGATGATGATGTCGAGCTCGCTCTTGCCGGAGTCGAACATTACTTCGCCGGGAGCGTTGGTGTTGCCGCCGAGCACATCATTCGTGTACTGCGACCTGTAGGTGATATGGCAGAACAGGAATTCGGGCGGGATAAGATCTGCTGTCTGTATCTCATGCAGCCAGCGTATCGGTGACATACCGCCGATGCTCACATTAGTTATCAGCCAGCCGCCGGAAACAGCGTTGTCGTTCGCGCACAGATAAAGCGAAAATCTGAACGTTTCTTCGCTGTCCTCCGTGAGAACTTCTACCTCGAAATCCTTCAGATCAAAGCAGTTTATCGCCCTCGACTCGAAACCGCATATCGGGCAGCATCCACCATAACCGAACAGCTTTCCGTTGACATCTTTCGCAAAATAGTTGCGGTAATTGCGGCTCTCGCGGAACTTCACAAACGCACTGCACTGCGCCCGCAGATACTTGAATTCGTCCTTCGTTATCGTCGGCAGCGCCTTCAGATAATACGGCACCTGATCGGGAATGACCTTGTTCGGCTCCTCCGCTGTCAGGTAATGCTTGCTGAGCAGCTGGTCGCACTTGCCCGTGATGACATATTCAGCCACATCCGCAAAGTCGGGTTTCGTGTAATCGGCACGCAGCGCGATATACTTTACCGCCTTGTCACGCATATCCTGCGTGATCTCCTCGCCAATCTCCACAATTTTCACTATCTTGCCGGCTTCGTCCACCAGCGCGACTCTGTCCGTTTTAAGATCGCAGATATAGAGCATTTCCGCTCTCTTCGCTATGACCTCGGCAGTCAGTGTCTCGCTGCCGAACATCTTCGTCAGCAGTGCGGGGTCGAACGAATAACGGCTCTTGGTGTGCTCAAAATCGAACGTTCTGCCGTTGAGCATACCGCACTTTATCAGCATTCCCATATCGCCGATAAGATCTACAAGATCGGCGTTGGAAACATTCGGCGGTATCATGAACTGCTTGTTGTATGCACAGAAACGATAACGCTTGTTGATATCGAGCTGCAGCGTGATCTTGCCGCCCTGCTCCTTTATCTCCTTTAAGAACGTCATCGTGTCCTTGCCCTGCGTGAACGAGTTTATGAGCATCGACACAACTTCGTTGTAGTTCTGGTGCGTGTCGAAACGATGCTGACGCTTCTGTATCGCACGCATAGCGTTGTCAAGATTCTGTATGTCCATTTTGGACACTTCATAGCGCTGCTGCTCGTCACCGTGCGAGATATAGAACTGATAGTACTTCATTACTATCTTGTAATCTTCGCGGTAGATCTCGTCATACATCGCAAGGAGCTTTTCAAGTTCCTCATCGTTGTGGACGATGTTGTCCTTCATGAATTCTCCCGCCATTTTCTCCGCGACGGACGTGAACCCATAGTACAGCATATTGTCCGAACGGTTCGGCGATGCCTTCGAGTCAACATAGAACGTGCTGCCGCCGTGCAGGAACTCATACAGATACTCTCTGCCCGTGGCGGAGCTGTCCTCGTTCTCCCACTCGTAACCGACATAGATTATGCGGTCGTCGAGGTCGGAGAGCTTATCGCGCATATCTTTCAGCGCATCCTTGACATACTTGTCATACGCTGTGCCGTTGACGTGTTCGACCTGCGGGACGTGCTCCGCAAGGCTCAGATATCCGCGCTCTTTCAGCGTTTCGTAATCCGTCGGCTGTGTCTCGCCGGGATAGATGAGGGAGATGCTGTTCTGGAATTTCGGCTTTATCTCCTTGCCGAATTTGCTGGTCTTTATGAAATTCTTGAAAAATTCAAAAGCGTAGGATTTCGGATAGAAGAAATAACGGTTCTTCGCGTTCTGCACGGGCTGCATATCAAGCACAAAATACTGCTTGTAAGCCTCCACCATTTTCTGCAGGTCGCTCTGCAGGTGCTTCGTGACCTCGTTCTCGCTGTCGTGCCGGATACCCGTTCTGTGAGGCGTGATATACTTGTTCGGAACGCTGATAAAGAACGCGGAGAGGTGCTCATTGATGAACGCCTCGTTGTTCTCCTTGTACAGACCGGTAAGCTCGTATGTGGAGAAGTAGTTGTATTTCTGCACCAGCAGCTTTACTATCTCGGCGCGCTTGCCGCTCGCTACAGCGTATGGTATCAGATAAGAATAGCCCTCGGATTCGTAGCAGAGGAAGTCGATGATGCTCTTGCCGTTTTGCAGGAAGCGTATCATCGGGTTAGCGTCGCCCTCCTTCTGGTACTGCATGATCTTATAGACCGTCTTCATCTGCTTATCGACCATTACGGCGATATTGAAAGTACGGTCGGGGGATTCTTCGAGCTTGCGCGCGTCCCGGATATCGAGCACCTTTTTCCTGTTGAACGCGAAGCACAATTCCATGAGGTTCATGTAATTGCCCTTCTTGTCGGTGAGGGTGAGGAAGTTATCCATGATCTCGTTGAAATCGTCACCGCGCACCTTGAAAACGATCTCCGTCCCCATGAACTGCGAACCGAAAAGGTCGAGTTCGAGTATCTTGAGCGTACCGTTATCGTTCTTTATCTTGAAGCTGAAATTGTTGGATTTGAGCGAGAGCCACTCAACGTTGAGGAACACGCTCTTTGCACCGACACCGAAACGGCCTTCACGGGTCTTGGACGCGTCCACCTCGCTGCGTCCGAAGCTGAGGTAGTAGAGTATCTGTTCCATGGTGAAGCCCACCTCGTTGTAGGTAAGGCTTACCTGATGCTGTGCGGTGCTGAAATTCATGATGACTTTGACATCCTTCGTCTCGTAGGAGCAGCCGAAGGTGTTCTGCAGCAGCTCACGAAGGATGCTCTCTTTCGGGTAATCATTGATGCTCAGCAGAGTATTGAATACCGTTCTGCCCTGGAATGCCTCGTTGAAGTAATCCATGAGCGGGGCGCTGTCGGAGCTTCCCGTGAACAGTACGGTCTGCACCTTTTTGAGTGCGGCTTCACGCGCTTCGTTATCGCCTTCGCCGTGCGCGACATAGAAATCGCCTATGTGCTTTTTAAGTTCGGCAGCTATGCGTTCGCGCTCTTTGGTATCTTCATAAGCCATGTCAGATCACCCCCTCGTTGTATGCTTTTATGAACTCGGCGTAGGAACCGCCTATACCGAGGTTTTTATGCCAGTAGATCCAGATATTGTACAGCACGGCGGGTTTCATGGCATCCGGGATAGCGTTTACGGCATCCTTGATGTACACGAAATCGTTCTTGCCGTTCACCGCTTCTTTGAGCTCCTTCTTCGCGTTGTTCAGACCGAGGTTGAACGGGTTTCCGTCGAGATACCCCGCGAACTGTTTGAATTCGTCATTTCTTGCGGTATTATGCGGTATGGTCTTTATTGCCATATCCTTGTCGAAGTATGAGTAGCCGGAACGTATCTGCTCCACCTTTTTGGTGATAGCCGTGAGCATCGCCGACTTGTCTATCTCCTTATCTTTTATGAGATCCGAAACGCCGAGAGCCTTTGCGAGAGTTTCGAGCTTGCGCTGTGAATACTCGTGTGTTCTCGCGGCGGTGGTGATATTTCTCGCGGCGGGGATATTGTAGTCCTGACGGAAGCGGGAGATGATGTCGAAGCTCGAACCTACCGCGCCGGTATAGTCCGCAACATACTTGATGTCCGCTATCATCTCCGCGAGCATGACTTCGATACCGGGTACGGCGAACAGTATATTGTCCGAGGGGACGTTCATCCTGAACGCCTTGTAGAGATTGCCGGCAAGCGCTCTGCCGAGGACGCGGCTGTCGAACAGTCCGTTATCGTCGAGGAACACGATGAATTCGGGTCTTCCCTGCTTCGGAGAGAAGCCTCTGCGCATATAGCGCTGCTGTAGCTCAACGGGGCTGTCGGGGAGCTCGTAGTTTATTATATGTGTTATGGGCGTGAAGATACCGATATTCTCGCTGAGCTTGTCACCCGCGAGAACTACTCTTATGCGTCTTGCGTTCTCCGTTTCATACCACTGTTTGAGCTGTCTTACGTCGAAGCGCGTCTTTTCGAGGTAGAAGATGCTGGATGTCTTTTCGTAATATATCGAAGAGAGCACCTTTTCGATATAGTCAACGGTAGCTTCGGACTTGAAGTACACGATAGCGGTCTTGTCGTCAGAATTCATGATGCCGTCTATGATATCGAGGAACTTTTCGAGCTTCTTATCCTTGTTTTTGAGAGTTTCGGCATCGGAGCGCGTGAAGTTCGGCTTCTGGTAGATGCTCCTCTCGGGAAGATTGTACTCCTCAAAGATATTGCCGCCGTGGGAATAACGGCTTCCCGCCTGCTCCTCGATATGGAGGTTCTGGGGGATATCAGACTCGGGGAAAGAGTAGTTCACGACGGTGAGCGAGCCGCCTTCCGTTTCCTCTTTCGGATAGTTCACGAAGGGGGAACCCATGGTGAACTGCATCACAGTCTCGTCTATATTGTAATCATCGACGGTCTTTGACTTTGCGTCGTCGCTGAGCAGCGATTTTACTATATCGCGCAGTCCTTCCGGAGCCGATGTATATTCCGAAGGATAGGGCGCGAAAAGGAGCAGCTTCTCGGTCTTCATGCCGAAGTTATCGGTGTAAAGCGTGGGGATTATGCCGTCGGGGGAACCCGCAGCGTCTATTATGACAAGATCCCACAGTATGCCGCTGTTCCTGATAGGCGCAAAAGCGGAGCCTTCGCCTTCCGCGAGCACGGATTCATCGAGCAGCATAAGGTTTGAAGTCTCGGGGCTGAAAAATGTTACCGCATCATGTGCGGGATTTACGAACTTGAATTCCAGACCTATGCCCTTGAGCAGGCACAGATACCAGCTCTCCTTGCTGCCGAGCGGGCAGATTATAAGGATATTCGGTTCTTCTTTCTTGTTGGCAGTGTCAAGTATGCACAGCTGTGCCTTATCGGCTTTTCCCTCGCCGTAACCGCTCATATCTATGCAGTACCCGAACTTTTCAAGCTTTTCGGGGATGCTGAAATAGAACGGGTTGTGTTCAAGATTGCCGGATGTGATCCATTTTAAATCGTTAGCGTTCATGCGACCACCCTTTCCAATGGGTATATACCTATAATGTCTCAAAGTACATTATACCGCTTTTTAACGTTTATTGCAACTGTTTTTTCTGTCAAAAATCAAAATTCACGATTTGAACAAATTTTAACAGGATTTTTTGTTCAACAGGTCACATTTGGCACAGGCGGAAGATACATTTTTTTGCAACTTGTGCAAAAGCTGTTTACAAAAGCGGAAAATGTCACCAAAGTGTAACCGCGCGGCAAGAAAAATTCCCGGAAACGTAACTGTTTCCGGGAATTGCGGAATGTGATCTGTTACTTTTTCTGTTTTGCTTCGGGAGCCTTGCCGCCGTTCTGAGCCGCGAGCAGATCGCGTATCTCGGTGAGCAGCACTTCTTCCTTTGAAGGCTCGGGAGCGGGAGCAGCGGCAGCTTCTTCCTCTTCCTTCTTCTTGCCGAGGGACATGAGCTTGTTGATGCCCTTCATCAGCAGGAATATGATGAGCGCCATGATGAGAAAATTGATGATCGTGGTGAGGAAATGACCGTAATCGAGGGACAGTGCCTTGATCTGTTCCGCGTCAAGTCCCTCGTAGTTCACCCACGGAAGTCTGATAGAACCCGCGATCTCCGCACCGCCTATCGAAGCGATAAGAGGGTTGATGAAGTCGCCCGTGAGTGCGGTAACGATACCTGAGAACGCTCCGCCTATCAGTACGCCGACTGCCATATCCATTACGTTTCCTTTAAGGGCGAACTCCTTGAATTCCTTCATAAAGCCCTTGCCTTTTTCTGCAGCCTTAGAGGCTGTTTTTTTTGCGTCTGCCATTTTATTTCTTCCTTCCTTAATATGTAATTTTATTGCAATTCCCGCACAGAGCGGGGAATTTACACGTTATCGGTATAGCCGAACGCGAGGATACCGAAGTAGCTGTCCTCCTGACCGTCCTGCATCTTTATCTCGACGGTGTGCTTCATCACGCCGTTCCCGCGCATTATCAGCTGAGGTACGGGATTGCTCCACCCGTCCGCCGAGAAGCTGTTCACCGCAGCCTGTTTCTCGCCGTCAACATACACATCGGCGATGCCGAAACGCTTGTTCTTGTTGCAGTGGTACACGATAAAGAGGTCGTCGAACATCATCTCGAACTTTATCCCCTCATTCTCGCCGCCTTTTCTTGCCCAGCCGTTCGGGAACGCCGTCAGTATATTCTTCTCGCTGTATTCGCCGAGGGACTGCGGCTGTATCATCGAACCGTCCAGCAGGTGCATATCCGTGAAGTCGCTGCCGAACAGCGGCTCGGTGTTCTTCGCGTCGATAAATACATCCTCGTCGCCGACATCTCTGTGACCGCTCGCTTCACCTGCCTGCACGCCGAGCATCAGTTCCACCATTTCCGCGATAAGCTTGCTGCCCTCCGGATTGGGGTGAGCGCCGTCGTTGGAGTAATCCTCCCACGTCATCTGTCCCTCGTCTATAGCAAGCGTCAACGCGTCATTCAAGCTTATCATCGGGAGGTTGTAATGCAGACCTACCTGTGACTGCTGGCTCTGGCAGGAGTAGCCGTTGTCTGTGCGCATGAACAGCAGCGCCACGGCTGGTTCGCTGTCCAGTGTGAGCATCTTTCTCACAAGGCACTCGTAGGCTTCTTTATCCACGGAGCTCTGTGCGTCGTTTACCGCAAATTCGATGAACACGATATCCGGTTCGCCGCAGGGCTCTATAACGTCACGTTCGGCGCGTATCAGTCCGAGGGTGGAGGGAGTACCGCTGAGACCCGCGTTGACGTAGTTTATCTTCGCGTCGGGGTACTTTTCGCAGAGCCACCGGTGGGTCTGGTACGCCCAGCACTGGTCGGGTTCGAGAGTATAGCCTTCGGTGATCGAACCGCCTATGTATGCCACCGTTATCTCCTCGCCGTTCTTCGCCTTGTCGAACGCTTTCCTGAAACGCTCCGTGCTGCCTATATGCAGTAGGGAGTTGTTCACGATCAGCTTTCGTATCTGTTCGGGGGACATATCCTCCGTCCGAGGGGCTTCGGATGCGGTGGTATCGGAGGTGACCGCTTCGGTCTCCGCCGCTGCGGGAGCAGTCTCCGGCGCGGGTGCGGCTGTTGTCTGTGCGGGCGTATTCCCGCAGCCCGCGTTTATTGCGATCGCAAATGCGGCAAATATCGCCGCGATCCGTTTTTTCATAACATCACCTTATATAATTATACATAAATCCCGAAAAAAGTCAAGCATAATTTACGTCGCGGCAAGGTAACAAAAACCTTGAGGGACAAATAAAATATAAGAGGGCGGCTTCTGTATAATTCCCGCCCCGCTGTTAAAAATATAGATAAAGACCCGAAAAGGAGATATACGAAAGGACGGTAACAGCCATGACTATCAAAAGAGGAGAAATATATTACGCCGATCTCAGCCCGGTGGTAGGTTCGGAGCAAGGCGGCATACGCCCCGTTCTCATCGTTCAGAACGATATCGGCAACCGCCACAGTCCGACGGTCATAGCGGCGGCGATAACGAGCCAGCGCGAAAAGACAAAGCTCCCGACACATATCTCGCTCGACGCGGTGAACTGCGGACTTGCAAAAGACTCGGTGGTGCTGCTCGAACAGGTGCGTACATTAGACAAGAAAAGGCTCAAAGAGCGTATGGGAGAACTTGACAGCACCGATATGCACCGCGTTGACGGAGCACTGTCCGTGAGCTTCGGTCTGGAGAGAGGATGACCGCGTCGGCATATTAACAGACCTGCCCCTGCCGTTTCCGGACGGCGGGGGCATTTCGTGCATATTTGCTATAAAAATTGCATAATGGAATTTGTATGATTTGCTATTGACAAAAATTCCAAAAAGTAGTATTATATATAGGTATGTTTTATAAAAATCTACTATGACCGGAGGCGGTATCATGGATAACTCTATAGCTGCGATACTCGAAATGGACAAAAAAGCAAGAGCCGTTTCGGATGAAGCCGCGCAGAAAGCCGAAAAACTGCTTGCGGATGCCGCGGCAAAAAAAGAACGTCTCGCATCCGAACACGCGGAAAAGCTTACCGCCGAAAGCGAGAAAAAACTCGCCGTGCTGAAAGAAAACTCCGACAAAGAGATAGCCGCCGCCGAAAGTGCCGCAGACGAGAAGTGCAGGGCGCTCGACGAGAAGATGTCGGCGGGAAGAGCGGCATGGAAAAAAGAGATACTCGATAATATCCTCAATATAGAGGCACTCTGAAAATGATATAGCGGAACGAAAGGAGGTGCGCCGGAAATGCCGAATAACGCCGTGACCGCAAAAGCACGGGCAGTCCACGGGAAACTGCTCACAAAAGACGATTACATGATACTCATACATAAGGGGACTATCCCCGCGGCTGTGAGCTACCTCAAGACAAAGCCCCTCTACACGCAGGCATTCTCCGAAACGGATGAAGCCGTTATACGCCGCGCACAGACGGAGTTCCTGATAAACAAGAACGTTTTCGACAACTACCTGCGTATTTGCAGATTCTCGGTCGATATCAAAAAGGGCGTCAGCACCTTCCTGATACGTCAGCTCGAAGCTGAACAGCTCATAAAAGCTGTCACCGCCGTGCATCTCGGACAGCAGGACGGTTTCGTGACCGCGTTCCCGGAGTACATCTCGGAGAGCCTGTCCTTCGACCCCATGAAGACAGCGGGGGCAGGGAGCCTCGCGGAGACTGCCGCCGTGCTGAAAGGGACGATGTATCACCGCCCCCTCGCGGGACTGCTCACAGACCCGTCGCCCGATATAAACCGCATAATAACGACTATAAACGTGTGCTATATAAAGTGGGCGTTCGAGCAGATAAACGCGGGAGAAAAAGGAAAGTCCCGCGAACGCATAAAGGACTTCTTCCTCCGCAAGGTCGATACGGACAACCTGCTTATGTGCCTGCGCATGAAAAGCGCGTTCGGGCTCAGCGCCGACAGGATAAGCGAACTTCTGATACCGTATCACAAGCGTGTGCGGCAGAGCATGATAGACGACGCGATGAAAGCCGCAGACCCTGTATCCGCACTTCGCGACCTGTTTATCCGCACAAGACTTGCCGTAAGCGGCGGCACCGATATTCCCGAGGTGGATATCGGACTTGCGGACTTCCGCTACTTCCGCCACCGTCTCGCGGTCAGCACCAACGAAACGGAGTCACTGTACTCGCTGATGATGCTGTTCCGCGCGGAGAGCACCAACCTGTGCAGGATAATCGAGGGGCTGAGATACGGTCTTCCGCCGGAAGAGATAGAGAAATACCTTATATTATAAAAGTCGCCGGTCACGCCGCAAGTATGCGGAGACAGCGATAATACACCGACTATGAAAGGCGGTATGCAAATGGCAATTGAGAAAGTTTCGCTGGTCGAGATAGAAGGCAGCCTGCGAAAGATCAACAAGACGCTGATAAAATGCTGCGAGAGCGGATGTTTCCACATGAACCCGCCGCCCGACACATCAAAGACAGAGCTTGAAGCTAAAAATCTGCGCGACAAGGGCGTTTTCGAGCGTATGGTCAAACGCACGAAGGCGCTTGCGGACAGTCTCGGAGTAAAGCTCGATGAGAATGTGCAGTACGACGATATCGAGTACAGCGTCAGCATCGACTTCAAGAACTACCTCGACGAGATAGACGGGATGCAGCGTGAGCTGTCCGAGGAAAAGATGAAGCTGAATTCTTCACTGCGCTCGGAAGGCGCTATCTACCGGAATCTGACACAGCTCACCGGATTTGACGCGGATTTTGCGGAACTGCTGGCGTGCAGATTCGTCAAGTCGCGTTTCGGAAGGATCCCGAACAGCAGCATCAAGCGGCTGTCGTTCTACAGCTCGAAAATGTTCTTCTTCTACCCCTTCAATCAGGAAAAGAACTATACATGGTGCCTGTACCTCACGCCCGTGACGGAAGCCGACAGCATCGACTACCTGTTCAGCGCCGTCGGTTTCGAGCGCACCAAACTGCCCGAATACCTGAAAGGCAGCTCCGAAGAGGCGATACAGAAGCTGCTGGAGCAGATGGAAGCCGAAAACAAGCGCATCACCGAGATAGATACGCAGCTCAAAGGCATAGCGGACAAGGAGAGCGTGAAGCTCTCGAAGGTCTATGCAAAGCTCAAAGCTATAGACAACAGCTACGAGCTGCGAACGAGCGTGATCGTGCTCGGATCGCGCTTCCACTTCTCGGGGTACGTCCCCACAAAGGAGATACCTCGATTCAAAGCTCTGATAGGCGATATCGGCGACGTTGACATGACATTCCGCGACACTCTGCCCGACGAACAGGCTCCCGTGCGGCTGAAGAACAACAGGCTGTTCAGACCGTTCGAGATGTTCGTGAAGATGTACGGGCTTCCTGCCGCGAACGGCATCGACCCGACCCCGCTGGTCGCTGTGACGTATATGCTGCTGTACGGCATGATGTTCGGCGATGTGGGACAAGGGCTCTGCATCATGATACTCGGCATTATACTCTCGAAACTGACGAAAAACGGACTTGCGCCGATAATGACGCGCATAGGTCTGTCCAGCGCTGTGTTCGGACTGCTGTACGGCTCGGTATTCGGAGATGAGGAGCTGCTCAAAAACTTCGCGATATTCAGGATGAAGCCGCTCTGGTCGATGATGTACAAGTCGGCGCCGGAAAACGTGTTTGAAGCGTCCAACCTGTTCCTGATAATGGCGCTCGTCGTCGGCGTATGCCTGATACTGCTGACGATGATAGTGAACATCGTCGTGAGCCTGCGGATGAAGGACTATGATTCCGGCATCTTCGGCGCGAGCGGCATCTGCGGATTCGTGTTCTACGCGTCACTGCTGGCTGGGCTCGGCTGCAATATAGTGCTGCACGTTGACATCATGAACCCGCTGTACATCATCTGCCTTATCGTTCTCCCGCTTGCGCTGATATTCTTCAAGCACCCGCTGCTGGATCTCATGGCATCAAAGGGCATGAAGACCGTAAGCACCGTCAATAACGGCGGCAATATCGACACGGGACTGAAAAAGAAGCTCGATTCGCTTAATGACAGTCCCGCTAAGAAAAAGACATCGGTGGGAATGTTCATCATCGAGGGCATAATCGACCTGTTCGAGACTTGCCTTACCTACATCACCAACACGATGTCGTATCTGCGTATCGGCGGATTCGTACTGAGCCACGCCGGTCTGATGATGGTATTCAGCATCATCGCGGGGATGTTCAGCGGCGTGGGCAGCATAATAGTGCTCGTTATCGGAAACATCTTCGTTACAGGATTTGAAGGCTTCATAGTCGGGATACAGGTACTGCGTCTCGAATTCTACGAACTGTTCAGCCGTTTCTTCAAGGGCGGCGGCATACCGTTCAGAAGCGTATCAATAAACTCAAAGGCAGCGTAATGCGCCAAAATACATTTCGGAGGACATAAAACAATGTTACTTTACTTATTACCTCTTTTTGCACTCGCTATGATAATCGTTCCGCTCGTTGCCGCGATCCGCAAAGCACACGCCGGCATTGCTTTCAGCCGCAAGAAGACGATACTGCTGAACGGCGGTCTGTTCATGGGCACCATGATACTCATGACCATATTCCTGCCGATACTCGCAGCCGCGGAAGGTGATCCCGAAGCTGCTGCCGCTGCCGGAAAGACTGTCGGCGACGGCATGAAGTACCTCGCAGCCGCGCTTCCTACCGGTCTTGCTACTATCGGTACAGGTATAGCGGTCGGAAATGCCGCATCCGCGGCTATCGGAGCCGTGAGCGAGGACGAAAAGACCTTCTCAAAGGCGCTTATCTTCGTTGCGCTGGGCGAAGGTGTCGCTATCTACGGACTTCTCGTATCTATCCTGATACTCAACGGTTAAGGTGATGCAATGAAATGCTTTCTCATAAGCGATAACGTCGATACGCAGATAGGTATGCGTCTCGCCGGGATAGAGGGCGTTGTGGTGCATAAGCGGCAGGAGGTGCTCGATGCGCTGTCGGCTGCCGTTTCCGACCCCGACAACGCCGTTATATTCGTGACCAAGCTGCTCACCGACCTGTGCCGCAGCGAGATCTCGGAGATGAAGCTGACACTCCGCAAGCCGCTCATAGTCGAGATACCCGACCGCCACGGAAATGCCCATATCGCCGAAACTCTCGCCTCTTATGTCAGCGAAGCTGTCGGCATAAAGATGTGACGATGCGGCTATATGCGTAACGGGCAGCCGCGCGCTTTACCACTACACTACTGGGGAGATGATCTTCCATGGATGTCAATACAAAACTTGAAAAGATGCGGGAGCAGATAATGGCTGCCGCCGAAGCGGAAGCGAAAAAGACGCTTGCCGACGCGGAAAAGAAAGCAGGGGAGATGCTCGAAGAAGAAAATGAGCGCATCATCGCCGAACAGAACCGCTCCTTGCTTGCAAAAGCATCCCGCGCCGAGAGCGATGAACGCAAGCGCGTTTCCGAGAGCAAATTCGCCGCGGACAGAAAAGTCCTGCTGCACCGCAACGCCCTCGTGAACAGCTTCTTTGACGAGATCCGCGGCGAGCTTGAGGATCTTACCGATACGGACAAGTACCGTTCGCACCTCGAAAAGTGCGCAGAGCTTGCCGACAGCCGCGAAAAGATGACTGCGGACACTGCGGTGTACTGCCGCAAAAAAGATGTGAAGACCGCACAGGAAGTGCTGAAAAAATACGGCATAAGAGTGGAGACCGACAGGAACATCACCCTCGGCGGTCTTATCTTCAAGTACCCCGAAAAGGGCATATTCATCGACCTTACGCTCGACAGCGCGTTCGAGGCGCAGCGTGAGGCGTTTTCCGCAAGATCGGAAATGCAGCTGTGAAAGGAAACCTTTGAATGAAAAATACCATATATGCGATAAACGGTCCCGTTATAAAGATACGCGAGACGAAGGATTTCGCCATGCGCGAAATGGTCTATGTGGGAAAAAAGCATCTTATCGGGGAAGTTATCGGCGTAAACGACAAGTTTACCACCATTCAGGTATATGAAAATACCGCCGGACTGCGCATAGGCGAGGAAGTGGAAGGCTCCGGCAGCCCCATGAGCGTAACGCTGGGTCCCGGTATCATCTCAAATATCTTCGACGGTATAGCGCGCCCGCTCACCGATATGCGAAAGACCGACGGCGTGTATGTCACGGAGGGCAGCGATATCCCCACTATCGACCCGGAGCGCGTGTTCGATGTGAAAGTGACCGCAAAGCCCGGCGACGAGCTTACCGCGGGGCAGATATACGCACAGTGCCCCGAGACCGAGCTTATCACCAACTATGTCATGGTGCCGCCGAACATAGCAAAGTGCAGAGTGACATCTGCCGCCCCCGACGGAAAATACAAGGCGGAAGATACTATAATAAAAGTGGATGTGAACGGGGACGAGATACCGCTCACGCTCTGTCAGAAATGGCCGATAAGAACGCCCCGTCCCGTCACCCGCAGAATACCGATAGATACCCCCCTTATCACGGGTCAGAGAGTGCTTGACTCGATAGTTCCCGTCGCAAAGGGCGGTACTGCCGCGATACCGGGAGGATTCGGCACCGGCAAGACAATGACCCAGCACCAGATAGCTAAGTGGTGCGACGCGGATATAATCGTGTACATAGGCTGCGGCGAGCGCGGCAACGAGATGACGCAGGTGCTCGAAGAATTCGGCGAACTTATCGACCCGAAGAGCGGCAAGCACCTCACCGACCGTACCGTGCTGATAGCGAACACGTCAAATATGCCTGTTGCGGCGCGTGAAGCGTCGATATATACGGGTATCACCATAGCCGAATACTACCGCGACATGGGCTACGATATCGCTATAATGGCGGACTCCACGTCCCGCTGGGCGGAAGCTCTGCGTGAGATATCCGGACGTCTCGAAGAGATGCCCGCCGAAGAAGGCTACCCCGCGTACCTGCCCTCCCGTCTCGCGGAATTTTACGAGCGTGCGGGCAATTGCAGCGTACTCTCCGGCAAGCGCGGGAGCGTCACGATAATCGGCGCGGTATCGCCTGCCGGTTCCGACTTCTCCGAGCCGGTAACGCAGAACACCAAGCGTTTCGTTCGCTGCTTCATGGCGCTCGACAAGCCGCTGGCGTATGCGCGTCACTATCCCGCGATAAACTGGCTGACCAGCTACTCGGACTACATCCCCGATTTCGAGAGATATTACGAGCAGAACGTGGGCGAGGATTTTCTTGCGGTAAGGCAGGAGATAAGCAATATCCTGCTCGAAGAAAACAAGCTCATGGAGATAGTAAAGCTGATAGGTTCGGACGTTCTTCCCGATGACCAGAAGCTGGTGCTGGAGACTGCAAAGGTGATACGAGTAGGGTTCTTACAGCAGAACGCGTTCCACAAGGACGACACGTTCGTGCCCATGAGCAAGCAGCTCTCCATGATGCGCACTATCCTGCGGCTTTACCACAAGTCGGAGGAAGCGCTGAAACGCGGTATCGCCGTTGCGGACATCATCGCGACGGGGCAGTTCGACAAACTGATAAAGATGAAATACGACATCCCCAACGATAAGCCGGAGATGTTCGATGAATACGACCGCTCGATAGATGAAACTATCGGCGCACTCGGAAAGTAAGGGGGCGTTTGCATGAATATCCAGTATTCGGGACTTGCCGATGTAAACGGACCTCTGGTCGCACTCGAAGGGGTCAGCGGCGTTTCATACGAGGAGATCGCGGAACTGCACCTCGAAGACGGCACAAAGCGCACAGGACGTGTCGTACAAATGGAAGGCGACAAGGTGATACTCCAGGTGTTTGAGGGAACTTCCGGGCTGTCGCTCGACAATACCCGCACCGTGTTCAAGGGAAAACCGCTGGAGATACCGCTCAGCACCGAGATGCTCGGACGCGTGTTCAACGGCGCGGGGCAGCCCGCCGACGGTCTTGGCAGCGTTTTTGCGGAGAAGTACGGCGACATCAACGGACGTGCGCTGAACCCGGTGGCGAGAAGCTACCCGCGAAACTACATACACACGGGCATAAGCTCCATAGACTGCCTTATGACGCTTATCCGCGGACAGAAACTGCCGATATTCTCCGGCTCCGGTCTGTCCCACAACAAGCTGGCGGTGCAGATAGTAAAACAGGCGCGTATAGCCGACGAGAGCGGTCAGGATTTCGCGATAGTGTTTGCCGCAATGGGCGTGCAGAACGACGTTGCGGATTACTTCAAAAGGGAATTTGAGCAGGCGGGCGCGAGCGGCAGAGTCGTCATGTTCCTGAACCTGTCCAATGACCCGATAATCGAGCGTATCCTGACGCCGAAGTGCGCGCTCACCACTGCGGAATATCTCGCGTTCGAGAAGAATATGCACATTCTCGTCGTTATGACCGATATAACGTCTTATGCCGAAGCTCTGCGTGAGTTCTCATCGTCAAAGGGGGAGATACCGGGCAGAAAGGGCTATCCGGGTTATCTGTACTCCGACCTTGCGGCAATGTACGAGCGCGCGGGAGTAATTGACGGCTCCACGGGTTCGGTAACGCAGATACCGATACTGACGATGCCTAACGACGATATCACCCACCCGATACCCGACCTTACGGCGTATATCACGGAGGGGCAGATAGTGTTCGACAGGAATCTCGACAGCGAGGGCATATATCCCGGTCTGTCGGTGCTGCTGTCACTGTCGCGACTGATGAAGGACGGTATAGGCGAGGGTTACACGAGAGCAGACCACAGCGATGTTGCGAACCAGCTTTTCGCGGCGTATGCAAAGGTGCAGGATGCCCGCTCGCTCGCGTCGGTCATCGGCGAGGACGAGCTTTCCGAGACAGACAAGAAATATATGCGGTTCGGCAAGGAATTTGAGCAGCGTTTCCTGAAACAGGGTCAGGACGAGAACCGCAGCATGGATCAGACCCTCGAACTCGCGTGGGATCTTCTCTCCCTCCTGCCGAAGTCCGAACTCGACAGAATGAACGCAAAGCTGATAGATGAGCATTACAGAGGGTGAGAGATTCGCCGCCGCTTGAGAGTTCGGAGAGATTCGCTGCCGCTTGAGAGTTCGGAGAGGTCGCTGCCGCTTGAGATTTTTTCGCCTACGCGGCGGGCGGGGCACTCGGTGCCCGGGCGTTTTCGCCGCCGGAACTAGTTCAAAAAATAAGGAAGTGCTGTGCGGCGGCGCTCGATGCACACAGTTTTATTTATATGAAACAGTGCGCCCGACGCAATGTTTTATCGCAAAACTATAACTATAGTGTGGATGCTTTGAGTGTATTTTGCTCACTATCTGCATTCTATGAAAATTTTTGTCCTTATATTTCGCTCATGTGAGGAGTTGACACAATGGCGCAGCAGGTCTTTGCAACCAAAGGAAATCTGATAAACGCGAAACATTCACTCAAACAGGCGCAGCTCGGCTATGAGCTAATGGACCGCAAGCGCAATATCCTGATACGCGAAATGGTCATGCTCACCGATAAGGCGAAAGAGCTCAGCAGCGGGCTCGAACAGACATTCGCGGACGCTTATATGGCATTGCAGAACGCAAATGTCATTGACGGGGTGCTTACCGAAAAGACGCTGAGTATGCCCGTTGATACCTCCGTTTCCATAAGCTACCGCAGCGTCATGGGCATAGAGCTCCCGGAAGTTTCGGGCGGTGACGGCACACCCGAACTGTGCTACAGCATAGCAGATACGGACTCCAGCTTCGATAAGGCTTACGCGGGATTTATGAAAGCCAAAATGACAGGGCTGATGCTCGCTGAGATAGAGAACAGCGTTTACAGGCTTTCCGTCGCTATCCGGAAATCGCAGAAACGCGCGAATGCACTCAAAAATATCCTTATCCCCATGTACCGCGAACAGGTCAAGTTCATTTCGGAAGCCCTCGAAGAAAAAGAGAAGTTGCTCCAGTTGAAGAAGCTCCTAAAAAAGCAACAAAAGCCAAGAAAGAAACAGCTTAAATTTTTCAAAACTATTGACTTTTGCTGAAAAAAAGGTTATAATAATTTTTGGGTCAACAGTGCATTGTGATGCTGTCAGGCTCCCTTGCACACAACTTTTATGTATTTGCAAATCAATTATCAGGAGGAAATCATTATGAATTTCAAGAAAACACTTGCAGCTGTCGCAGCTACCTGCGTCGCAGCTGCCGCTGTATCCGTTTCGGCAAGCGCAGCTCTCACAGTTGTGTCCGATCCTAACCCCGCTCTTACGTCCAGCACAAGTATGTGGATGGAAAAGATCTATGTTCCCCAGGAAAATATCGACTTCGGTATTGACTGCCTGAACATGGGCTCCGTAAAGTTCACATTCACTCCCGAATCCCCCGAGGATTTTGAAGGTGCAACAGGCGGCGGCGTTGTTATCTCCAGCGGTCCTGTACTCAGCACAGATCACAACTGGGCTTCCTCAAACTTCTGGGGCGTTTATGACGAAGAGCATGAGATCTACGGCAGAGAAAGCGAAGTTGACGAAGCTAACCCCATCGCTATCCAGAACGAAGGCGACTATATCTACAGCCTCACAGTAAACGTTGATGACTCCAACTGCGTTCTCGAAGATTCCTATGCAGATCCGAGCGCTTATGTACAGATCGCGTTCCAGGAATGGGGTCAGGAAGTGTTCACGGATATCAAGGTGCTCAGCCTTGAGATATTTGACAAGAGCGGCAACCTTATGATAAAGTTCGACGAGAAGGGCAACCCCGTTGACGCTTCCACAGCAGCAGCTCCCGCAGAAGATGCGGCTCCGGCAGAGGAAGCTCCCGCAGAAGAAGCAGCTCCCGCAGAGGAAGCAGCTCCGGCTCCCACAACAGGCGATGTTGCAGCAGCTACAGACAGCTCTAAGGGTTCCCCCGACACCGGTATCGGTGATGTTGCGGCAGTAGCAGGTATCGCAATTGCAGCAGCAGGCGCTCTCATCGTAGTTGCAAAGAAGAGAAAGTAAGCATCGGAAAACACTGCAATAACAAAGACCGTCTCCTATGTGGGGACGGTCTTTTATCATATAATGACATCGCTGCCGAGACACGCCATGTTGCGGACGTAACTTCGGAGCTCGGCGCGGGAGTGCATATCACGGCTGCGGTCGATGATCTCACGCTGGCGCTCCGACGAC
This sequence comes from uncultured Clostridia bacterium, assembly GCA_946183095.1. Taxonomy (GTDB): domain Bacteria; phylum Bacillota; class Clostridia; order Oscillospirales; family Ruminococcaceae; genus Ruminiclostridium_E. The sequence goes on from CAMHBE010000003.1 coordinate 19,721, forward strand.
AGCTCGGCAAAGTATTTCAGCGCACTTGTATTCTCCGCAAGAGCGTATCCCAGCCCGAGCGGTATCCGGGGCTTTTCGCCGCTGTACATACAGTCACACCTTTCGGGTAATATTGCAGCGTTTTCGCATATTGCATACGATGTGTACGAAATGACACATAGACGCTGTTTACCATATTATCCGAAAAAATACGCGGAATATACAGCGACCGTCTCCGGCAATTTGCGGAAACGGTCGATTTTTTTATGCGGTTTCTGTCTCTTTGGTCTTTTTCTTCTTCGGGCTTTCATCATCGTCCGCAAGCGGGACGATATCTTTCGTCTTTTTCGTGCAGAACACGATAACGAGGAACGCCGCCGACATAACGGCTGTTGCCGCAGCATCACAGTTGATATTGCTCATGCCCGCCGTGACACTGCCGCCGAAGGCATAGGCGAGAAGTTTCGGGATAACGTGAGTGCAGGAGGTGATAAACGCTAACCCCGCCGTTACGATCTCCCTTGTTCGGGATTTTTTCGTTTCGCTGCGGGAGTAGAACCGTGACACCGACGCTGCGAACGCTGTAGCAAACACATACGCGATCAGCGTTATAAGATTGTCGGAATGATTTATAATGGTGAGGTCGGAGCCAAACAGGTTCATGGTGCGCAGGAGCATATACACCGCGCAGAGTAATTTCAGATGCCCCGTATATGCGGGCGGAACGATATGACCGAGCTGCGCAAAACCCGATACGATGAAAGCTGCCGCCGCAACTATCATACCGATCGACTGTACCGTGAACGTTTCCTCAAACACCGGTATCAGTATAAGACCGCCGCCTATGACTTCCGAAAATCCGAGAACTCTGGTGGCATTGGTGCCCATGCCGTCGGACGATACCGAAAACGCCGTATTATCCTTTTTCTTCGCAAATACCGCGGCTGCAACGAAAACTGCCGCCATGACCGCCATGAGAATGTATATCAGCAGTCCGCCTGTCTCCGCACCTTCAAGATAATACCCCGTACTGAAGTCCATAAGGCTCATATACTGGAAAAAACGCACTGCCGACAGCACTGCCGCCGCTGCCGCAAGACACAGCAGCATTATTTTTGTAGTTGTCTGTTTCATAACTTTCCCCTTTTCGGAAGCTGCACCGGCAGCCGCCTAAAATAACTCTTTATATTATAGTATATTTTCTCCGCAAAGTCAATATAATTGAACAGAGTTTTTAAGTATCGAACACAGAATTTTAAGGATGATGCAAAAATGAAAGATATCGCAATAATAATGATAGTGTTCGCGCTGGTGATATTCGGACTGCCGCTTGCGGCAAACGCGATCGCAAAGCAGGACGAACCTTTCGTGGGAACT
>CAMHBE010000004.1 GCA_946183095.1 uncultured Clostridia bacterium
GTCGAGAGGGCGCTGCCGCTTGAGATGTTGTCGAGAGGGCGCTGCCGCTTGAGATGTTGTCGAGAGGGCGCTGCCGCTTGAGATTTTTCGCCTGCGCGGCGGGCGGGGCACTCGGTGCCCGGACGTTACTCGCCGCGATAATGTACTGCAAACTTGCAATGCAGCTGTATGCGGCGCGCTCCACTATGAGTTCTTCTTGCTCGTAATAAGATGCGTCCTACATAACCTTTACGATATTCCTCACGAGACTCGGAACTTTCGGCTATCCCGGTGCTAAAAAAGATAGAAGCCGATAACATCTGACGTATAATGAACGCTCCCTCGCCGCCGGTGGGGGAGCGTTTGTATATTTTTTTGCAACCTTTTTTTGCCTTTCAAGGTGTTATATGTGAAAGCACCCAAAAGGTGTTATATAGAACAAAAGAAGGTATGAAAAATGAAAAAGATGAAAATGATGATATTGGCAATGTCTCTGGCTGCAATTTCCGCAGTTTCAGCCTGCAGCACCGCAGAAGCCGCAAAGCCCTCCGCTCCCTCGCAGCAAGCCGCCACTCAGGCAATGGTAAGAGCGCTCGAAACTAACCCCGACCCCTATGCGGATTCTTTCGTGTCAGTCCCCGCAGAAACCTCCGCGGAAATATCCGCCGATACCACAACAACCGCAGATAATCCTCCCGAGAGCGAAGAAACAACGGATAACACCACTGAGACGACGGATAACTCGTACGAAACAACAGAGCTGAACATAGAGGATATCGAACCGTATTTCCCCGGTGAAGATCTCGGCGAGTACAAGGACGAAAGCTACTGGGACAGAATGCTCGACACCGGAAATGATGACGACAAGACGGAAAACAAGGTCTTCCTGATATCCGTGGATGCCGGAACAACAGATGAAATGATGAACGGGGTAATTGCCGACTACGGGCTTACCGTGGTGTATGACTACGAAAATTTCAATATGTACGCCGTTGCGGTTCCCGAAGCCCTGAACAAGCAGCAGTCCGACGACTTCATAGCCGAACTCACGGGAAAATACGATTTTATACTGTTTGCGGAACCCGACAGCATAGCATATCTCGATTCCTCCTCAAATGATATCTCTCTTTTCTGACAGTAACATTTCCACCCGAAAAAGTATTCCACCGTCTGTGGCGGTGGAATACGCTTTTTTATAGAATGACTTCGCCTATCTCAAAGGAGTAAAGTATCTGCTCTTTCACCCTCATACCGGTGGACTCTGAAAGCGCGCGGGCATACACGGCAAGCTGACCGCGGTATTCCTCCGTGAGCTTTTCGGGCGAGGTATGGCGGTTTGTCTTGTAATCAACGAGCACGATCTCGCCGTTTTCGACGAAAAACATATCCGCTATACCCTGAATGAAAGGTTTTTCCTCGCCCGTCCAGTCGGTGATGTCCCACTCTCCGGGCTGCGGCTCGTACTCGCAGAAGATAGGGAACTCGCGGCTTATATCCCCGCTGGCGGCGGCGCGTCTGCAAAGATCACTTGTCAGGAAGCGTTTTATATCGTCGTCGTCAATGGAGATACGCTCGATCTCCGATAGTTTGCCGCTTATCTGCATACGGTCAAGGATAGCGGGAACTTCCGACGGTCCGGCATTGAAGTCGAGCAGCTCCATGACTTTGTGGTATGCGTCACCGCGCTTCTTGCCGACGAGCTTCGATGTTTCGCGGTCGCCGAGGAATGACGGTGTGCGCAGGAACCGGTCTATCTTGCTGCCGTATTCCGCGAAATCGTCAACGCTCTTTACGCCGACCTGCGTAGCCGTTACCTTTGCGGGGACTTCGGAGATTTTCTTGTGTGAATATTCCGTAAACCGGGGCAGTTCGGGAACTTCTCCGGCTGTTTCTTCTTTCTGCACTGTCTCTTCCGGTTCATAACCGTCAAGGTTGGTAACGGTGATGAGTTTGTTTTTTACAGCCCGGCTTCCGAGCACCCACCCGTAGTGCATATCTTCGGAGGTGCGGCTGCTGACAGGAACGGTGAAGATAAGTTTTTCTTTTGCGCGGGTAGCCGCCACATACAGCAGTCGCATCTCCTCGCTCGCTTCAAGCCTTGCGTATTCCTCCGCCACCATGTCATAAGGCTGGGTGTCTATGGTGAGCATATTCACCGGGTCGCTTATTTTCATGCCGATGCCGTAGCGCGGGTCGGCGATAAGACCGCCGCCGTTCAGCCGTTTGGGCTGTGAAGAGAGGTTGGCGACGAAGCATATCGGGAATTCAAGACCTTTTGAGCCGTGAATGGTCATGAGCCTTACTGAGTTACCCGCACCGCTCTCGCCCTTTGCCTGCGGGAGCATTATCTTTTCACGGTCGAGGTTCTCGGTGAATTTTATGAAGTCATAGATGCTTGCACCCTCGCCGCCTGAGAATGTCTTGGCGTAGTGCGTGAGCATACGCAGGTTCGCGCCGCGCTTTGCGCCGTCGGGGGAGGCTTCCGCGGCGGGAATGAGCATACTCTCGTCGCATATTCTGCGGATAAGGCGCTCGGCGGAGTTCTCCCCCGCAAACTCGCGGTAGCCGTTTATCTCGTCGAGCACTGCCGCCGCGTGTGCATCGGTCTTTGCGTACTGCACGAATCCCGACCAGAGCTTCTTGTTCTTCACGCCGCCCGCGAGTTTTATGGAAGCAAGCTCGTCTGCGGTGAACATATACGGTTCGCTCATCAGCACCGCCGCAAGGTCGCTGTCACGGTAGGGGTCGTCGATGACGCGCAGCAGCGCGAGTGCCCGCCGTATCTCATCAAAGTCGGTGTAACCGCCGTCCTCTTTCGCGTCAAAGGGGATGCCCGCCCGCTCGAAAGCCGCTTTGTACAGTCCGATGTTGGCGCTGTACCGCCCCATGAGCACGGCGATATCCCCGTAGCCGCAGGGGTGCATCTTCTCGCCGGTACCGACTGTGAAGCCCTCGCGCACCATGCGTTTTATGCGGTCGGCGATGTACGCGGCTTCGCTCATGCGGCACTGTTCGGCGGTCTTTCCCGCGAATGTTATCATCTCCGTGCGGTTCTTTTCGCCGGTATCGTAGCTTGCACCCTGCACCAGTGCGCATTTTTCATCGTAGTCAACGTCGCCGAGCTCTTTTGTCATGGTGCCCGTGAAAATGCCGTTCACCGAGTCGATGACCTCTTTGCAGCTTCGGAAGTTACGGTTCAGCTCTATGACCGTGAAGTCGGGATCTTCGGTGAGCCGCGCGAAAACAAGCGGGTCTGCGCCTCTGAAACGGTATATCGACTGCTTGATATCGCCGACGAAGTATAGGTTGCGCTTATCGTCGGACAGCAGGCGGAATATCTCGTACTGCACCTCGTTGCTGTCCTGAAATTCATCGACTATGATGACTTTTATTTTTTTGGCGATCTCACGCGCCGCTGCGCTCGGCTGACCGTTCTCGTCACGAAGCATCTTCAGCGTGAGAAGCTCGATATCGGAGAAATCCACACCGCCCCTGTCCCGCTTTCTTGCGGAAAACTCCTCGTCGAGCCGCTCCGTCAGCTTTACGAGGGTATCGAGAACAGGCGCGCAGGCTTTCATATTGCCGCTCCTGCGGGAGAGAAGCCCAGCCGAGTGGACTATGCTGCCCCACAGCTCTTTCATCTCGCCGTGGACATCCTTTATCGCGGTATTGTCGAAATTCTTCGATTTTCTGGGGAGTGTAGGGACTGCGGTGAATTGCAGGCTTTTTTCGTACAGGTCGGATATGCTGTGTGCATCCTCGCCCGCCGCGCCGGCAGTCTCCGCAAGCACGCGCCACTGTTCGGCGAAATTCTCGCCGGGAGTTCCCTCGCACATGGAGGTAAGCGTCCCGCACATCTCCGATAGTTTTGCCAAAGGCTCTGTGATCTTTGCGCGGATATACCTGCCGAGCGCCTTTTCGGAGCCTGCGGCGGGATCGTCGGGGTCGCGGTACATTGCGGACTGCTCCGCGAAAAACCGCTTTGAATCGGGGATATTGCGGGAAAAGTTGTACAGATAGGTGAGGGCTTCTTCCAGCTTTTTGTCATCCTCGCCCGCGAAGTAGTCATACAGCCTGTCGCGCTCATCGGGGTCGCCGTTTTCGCAGAAGTCCTCCAGCACGGCGGCAAGAGACTGCGAGAACATCAGCCCAGCTTCGCTCTCGTCGAGCACCGACAGGTCGGGCTGCATATCGGCAAGAGCGCTGTGACGGCGCAGGAGACTGAGACAGAACGAACTGATAGTGCAGATAGACGCGTCGTTCAGACGAAGACGCTGTTCTATGAGACGCCTGTTGTCGGGCGCCTTCGCAAGCTCGTCCTCGACAGCCTTGTCGAGTCTCGCTTTCATCTCCTCCGCTGCCTTGTTCGTGAATGTGGATATCACCATTTCGTCGGCATTCACAGGGTCATTCTCATCGAGTATGAGCCGCTTTACACGCTCCACAAGAACGGCGGTCTTGCCGCTTCCCGCCGCTGCCGATACTATTGCCGCACCCCCGCGGTATGTTATGGCACGCTCCTGCTCCGGAGTCCATTTTACACTGTCAGACATGACTGCCCCCGATCTGAATTATGATCGTGAGAGGGTCAGCATATAGCCTATGCCTCTCGCTGCCTTTATCGTGACGTTGCCGCCGACGGATGCGAGTTTCTTTCGCAGACCGGAGATATTCACCCACACCACGTTTATCTCGCTCTCGCTCTCATAACCCCATATCTTTTCAAGAAAACGCTCGGTGGATATCGCCTGATTTGGGTTCATCATCATCATTTCGAGCATCTGGTATTCTTTGTTGGCGAGACGCACAGAACCGCTGCTGCCCGACAGAGTGAAATCCTCACGGCTGAGCGTTATGTTGCCGAGCGTCAGCAGATTGTTGGTAAGTTCCGGCTGGCGGCGCGTCATCGCGCGTATGCGGGCAAGCAGCTCCTTAGTTGCGAACGGCTTTGTCATGTAGTCGTCCGCACCGCTGTCAAGCCCCTCCACACGGTCATCTATCTCGCTCTTCGCGGTGAGCAGCAGAACCGGGATGTTTATGCCCTTCGATCGTATCGTTTTCAGCACCGTGATACCGTCCATTTCCGGCATCATCACGTCCAGAACAGCGCAGTCGTAATTCCCCGCTTCGATATAGTCCAGCGCGTCCCGCCCGTTGTACACCGCGTCAACGGAATAGTTGCTGTGAGAAAGTATGGTAACGAGCGCGTCGGACAGCGTCCTCTCGTCCTCTGCAAGCAGCAGTCTCATAGTGTGATGCTCCTTTTTTTATATTCTTCCGAATAATAATGATATCAAAAATCGCGAAATTTGTCAATATTCCTATTTACAAATTTACATAAATATAGTATAATAAAATGGTGTAAATGCAATTGTAAGGCTGCACTGTTTCGGTGCATCAAAAGGAGAAAGCAAATGGACATAGAGAAAGGGCTTACCGAAGAACAGGCAGCCGAACTTGCCGCACAGGGCAAAGTGAACGGCAGCGCCGAGATAAAGACAAAGACGGTCGGACAGATAATCAAGGACAATACCCTCACTTTCTTCAACTTTCTGAACATCGTGCTGGTCATCCTGATATTCATTTTCAGCAGAGATATAAACGATATCAAGAACGCAATGTTTATCGCGATAATCTTCTGCAATACCGGTATCGGCATATTCCAGGAGATACGCGCAAAACGCACTATCGACCGCTTAACGCTGATATCCGCGCCGAAAGCCCATGTCATTCGCGGCGGTTTCGAGAAGGAGATCCCGAACTCGGAGATCGTCGAGGGCGACCTGACCGTTTTCCGCTCGGGTATGCAGGCGTGCGCCGACAGCCGCGTGGTCTGGGGCGAATGTGAGGTAAATGAGAGCCTTATCACAGGCGAAAGCGACCCGATAAACAAAAAAGAGGGAGATATGATACTCTCCGGAAGCTTCATCATCAGCGGTGAGGTGCGCGCAGTTGCCGAAAAACTCGGCGCGGACAGCTTCGCGAACAAGATAACCAACGGCGCGAAATACCTCAAAAAAGCCGATTCAAAGATGATGAACGCCATCAACAAGATATTAAAGGGCATTTCCATAATCATCATCCCGCTCATGCTGCTCCAGATAGCGAACGGCGTGTTCTGGGCAAAACCCGAACAGACTTTCAACGACGCGGTGCTGAGTTCCGTCGCCGCTATCATCGCGATGATACCGGAAGGACTTGTGCTGCTGACGAGCGTGGTGCTCGCGGTAAGCGCCATAAGACTTGCGCAGAACAAGACCCTCGTGCAGAACCTCTACTGCATCGAGACCCTCGCAAGAGTCGATGTGCTCTGCCTTGACAAGACCGGTACCATAACCGAAGGCAGTATGCAGGTCACAGAGGTACAGATGCTCAACGACAGCTCCGGAGTTGACGTGAACTCCGCTATGACTGCGCTCACCAACGCTCTTAACGATACTAACCCCACTTTCGCGGCAGTGAAAGAGCGCTGGAACGGCAAAGCGTCCAATCAGACAGTAGCCACCGTGCCGTTCTCCTCCGCAAGAAAGTGGAGCGGCGCACAGTTCGCCGATATCGGTACCTATGTCATGGGCGCGGGTGAATTCATCCTCGGCAGCAAATATGAAGAGATCCGCGAGACTGTGGAAAAATTCTCCGAGGGCGGCAGGCGCGTTATCCTCCTTGCACACTCGAAAGAAGCGTTCCGCGACAAGGAACTCCCGGCGGACATCCGCCCCGTGGCTCTTATCGCGATAACCGACAAGATACGCGCGGAGGCTCCCGCGACCCTCAAATACTTCGCGGAACAGAACGTCGATATAAAGATAATCTCCGGCGATAACCCGATCACTGTAAGCAATGTCGCAAGAAAAGCCGGCGTGCTGCACAGCGAAAAGTACATCGACGCTTCAACGGTCGAAAACATCGGCGAACTTGTCGATGATTACACCATTTTCGGACGCGTTACACCGCCCCAGAAGCTCGAACTCGTGAAGGCGCTGAAAGCAAAGGGGCACACTGTGGGCATGACCGGCGACGGCGTGAACGATGTTCTCGCGCTGAAGGAAGCCGACTGCTCGATAGCTATGCAGAGCGGCAGTGAGGCTGCAAGAAACGTGTCGAACCTTGTCCTGCTTGACAGCAACTTCGCGTCAATGCCGAAAGTCGTCGCAGAAGGCAGACGCTCGATAAACAACGTTGAGCGCTCGGCATCGCTGTTCCTCTCAAAGACCACCTACAGCGTACTTTTCGCGATACTGTTCGTTATCCTGCAAACGCCTTTCCCCTTCAAACCCATACAAGTCACTCTGATAAACACGCTTTGCATCGGGCTTCCGAGCTTTTTGCTCGCCTTGCAGCCGAACAAGGAACTCGTTCGCGGCTCGTTCATCGCAAACGTCATACGAAAAGCGATACCGAACGGCGTTGCGGCTGTGATCTCTCTCATGGCGGGGCTTGCGTGGTGCAGATACTACGGGTTCACGTCCGAACAGGTCAGCACGGTTCTGGCGTTCGTTCTCGGCTCGGTATCCTTTATGGTAGTCCTGCTCGCCTGCGACCCCATGAGACCGTGGAAGATCGGCATGATGATCGGTCTTATCGGACTTTTCCTTTTCGGCAGTCTGCATCTGGCATGGTTCTTCTCATACGAGCCTTTCACCATCGAAATGACGTTCGTTACATCTGTGACCGTCGCCTGCTCCGCTATTTTCACACTGCTGTTCAACTTCTGCATAAATAAGATAATCGACGTTATAATTTCCAAGAGAAAAGAAAGGAAAAAAGCTGCCTGAATGGACAAAAAAACAGTATATATCTTCTCGGACGGGGCGTGTTCGGGCAATCCCGGTCCGGGCGGCTACGGCGTTATACTGCGGTATAAGGACAAGGAAACGGAACTGTCCGGCGGCGAAGCCCACACCACCAACAACCGCATGGAGCTCATGGGAGTGATAACGGGGCTGGAAGCTCTGAAATACCCATGCAATGTCATTATACAGACAGACTCGCGGTATGTCGTTGACGGGATAGAAAAAGGCTGGGCGAAGTCGTGGAAAAAACGCGGGTGGATAAAATCCGACAAGAAGCCCGCTCTCAATCCCGACCTGTGGGACAGACTGCTCGGTCTGCTGGATATCCACGATGTAAAATTCACATGGATAAAGGGTCATGCGGGACACCCGGAGAACGAACGCTGTGACCGTCTGGCAGTTGCACAGCGCGACATATATTCCGGCAAATAGGCTCGGATACATTCTGTAACAAGAACAGCACCGGAAGAATACAATATACAGAGAATCATTCCGGAGGGAGATAGATTTATGACTGCTGAAGTAATACAGGGTATCATGATACCTTTTCTCGGCACTACGCTCGGTTCCGCCTGCGTGCTGCTGATGAAGGACCGTTTCAGCAAGGCGGTTGAGCGCGCACTGACGGGATTTGCGGCGGGCGTAATGGTCGCCGCGAGCGTATGGAGCCTGCTGATACCGGCGATCGAACAAAGTGAGGACAGTCTCGGAAAACTCGCGTTCATACCTGCGTCGGTTGGATTTCTTCTCGGTATCGGGTTCCTGCTGCTGCTCGACAAGCTGATACCGCACCTGCATCTGGACACCGACAAAGCGGAGGGACTGCGTTCAAAGCTGCCTGACAAGACGCTGATGCTGCTTGCGGTAACGCTGCACAACATACCGGAAGGCATGGCTGTGGGCGTGGTGTATGCGGGAATGATCTACGGGAGTTCGGAGATAACATCGGCGGCGGCGCTTGCACTTGCGATGGGTATCGCCATACAGAACTTCCCCGAAGGCGCTATCATCTCCATGCCGCTGCACGCTTCGGGAATGTCACGTTTCCGCGCGTTCATGTTCGGGACACTGTCCGGTGCGGTGGAACCTCTCGGGGCGCTGCTGACCATTGCCGCTGCGGGCATGATAATCCCGGCAATGCCGTATCTTCTCAGTTTTGCGGCGGGCGCTATGATATATGTCGTTGTCGAGGAACTGATTCCCGAAATGTCTGCGGGCGAGCACTCAAACATCGGCGTCATATCCTTTGCTGTGGGTTTCACCGTTATGATGGTACTTGACGTAGCACTCGGATAAGAAACATATATCCATATCGCAAAAAACAAGACCCTGCACCACTGCGGGGTCTTTTTTCTGTTAAACACCTTCGAGTCTCGTGCAGAAACGGAAAACAGGTGATGCAGGAAGTGACATCTGCGATGCAGCTGCGCCCGATGTGGAGCGCGCCGCATATTGCTTCATTGCAAGTCTTTGCGTGTTCAGGCGGCGTACTACGCCGCCACGCCGTCGCGTGGCGCCCGCCGCGTAGGCGAAAAATCTCTCGCCCTCTCGCCCCCTCTCTCGCTCTCTCGCGCTCTCTCGCCCTCTCTCGTCCTCTCTTCCCCTCTCTCGCCCTCTCGCTTCCGCTCTCTCGCGCTCTCTCGTCCTCTCTTCCCCTCTCTCACGCATCTTTATTCATCTTTCTTTCGTACCACTCCTGTTTGGTCATGATGACCTGACGGGGTTTGCTGCCCTCGAAGCCGCCGACAACGCCGAGCTGCTCCATGGTATCTATCAGGCGGGCAGCTCTGCCGTAGCCGAGTTTGAGACGGCGCTGGAGGTAGGAGGTGCTTGCCTGTCCCGCTTCTATTACAGCCTCTATGGCTTCGTCGAGCTTGTCGTCGTTCACATCTACGCCGCCGCCCTCATCATCATCCTTCGAGCCTTTGCCGCCCTTTTCGGCTTTCTGCGCGGCAAGTTCCGCCTGACGCTCGATCTCATCTATTACGCCCTGGTCGTAGTCGAGAATAAACGAATTCTTTATGAAATCAACTACCCTCTCAACTTCCTTATCGCTCACCCAGCAGCCCTGCACTCGCATAGGCTTCGGCATCCCGACCGGCGCGTAGAGCATATCGCCCTTGCCGAGAAGTTTCTCGGCTCCCGCACCGTCTATTATCGTTCGGCTGTCCACCTGTGACGCAACTTTCAGCGCTATTCGGGACGGTATGTTCGCTTTTATGACACCAGTTACGACATTCACCGACGGGCGCTGTGTGGCTATTACAAGGTGCATTCCCGCCGCACGCGCCATCTGCGCAAGACGGCATATACTGTCCTCCACCTCGCCGGGGCTTGCCATCATCAGGTCGGCAAGCTCATCTATGAATATCACTATCTGCGGCATGGGTTCAAGATCGTCTCTCGTCTTTGCAAGCTTGTTGAAGCCCGTCAGATCGCGCACGTTGTGGTCGGAGAACATCTTGTATCTGTTCAGCATCTCCGTGACTGCCCATGCCAGCGCGCCTGACGCTTTCTTCGGGTCGGTCACTACCGGTATCAGAAGATGCGGTATGCCATTATAGATCATGAACTCAACGGCTTTCGGGTCTATCATCAGCAGGCGCACTTCGTCAGGCGTCGAGCGGAACAATATACTCATGATTATCGAGTTCACGCATACCGATTTACCGGAACCCGTAGTACCCGCAATAAGTATATGCGGCATCTTCGCTATGTCCGCAATAACAATATCACCCGAAATGCTCTTGCCGAGCACCGCGCCGAGCTTGCTCTTTGTTTCGCGGAACTCCTTCGTATCGACCATTTCGCGGAACGGTACGCTCTCTACAGTCTTGTTCGGCACCTCTATGCCGACCGCCGCTTTGTTCGGGATAGGCGCTTCTATGCGCACTCCCGCCGTTGCAAGGTTAAGCGCGATATCATCAATAAGTCCCGTTATCTTCGATATCTTCACACCCGGCGCAGGCTGAAGCTCATATCGTGTGACCGACGGACCGCGCGCCGCTTCAAGAAACCTCGTTTCCACGCCGAAACTTTTCAGCGTACTTACAAGTTTTTCCGCATTATGCGCTATCTCGGCGTTTATATCGTCGTCGGAACGCTCATGCACCACATCATTGAGCAGTTCGAGCGGCGGCAGGGTGTACTGGTCGCCGTCGGAAACTATCTCGTTCAGGTGGGTCTGACCGTTCGCATCCTCGGATATCACCGTTCCCAGCACCCTCGCGTTCTCCTCCGCAGCACGGGCACGTTCCTGCTGTTCACGGGTGAAATCCTTTATCGCTTCGACTATATCGGTCTGCGGCTTGTCCGCCGCGTCCGCGTTGCTTATCACTGTCTCCGATATTCCCGCAGGGGGTTCCGGCTTTACGGGCGCATGAGGTTCTTCCCACGGCGGCAGATCGTCGTCTGCTGCATTTACCGCCACGCTTTCTGCTGCATTTTCCTGCACCGCATTTTCCGCAGTCTGCGCTTCCTGTTCATCCGCCGCGTAAATATCGTTATCCCGCTTTTCTTCCTCGGCGGCGTAGATGTCGTTGGCTGCCGCAAATGCCGCGTCGGCAGCCGCAAACGCATCGACCTGCGGCTCATATCCCGGCTTTGCCGCCGCGATCTCGGGGTCGATAAGGCTTTCATGCTTCACAACAGGGTTGAGATGCTTCTCCGGTACAGTGCTGTCGTCCTCCGCCGCATACTTCGGCGCATCAGGGCGGTAAGGCTCCGCCGGTGCGCTGTCAACGGGGAATGCGGGAGGCTTGTCCATGGGGTTTCGGTCATATTTTACATTCAGATAATCTTTAAGGTCTTTCTGGAACTCGCTGCTCTCGCGCTTCTGCCTTGCGACCGGATCCGCCTTCACATTTTCCCGTTCCTTCGCGGCAGCTTCCTTCTTGTCATGCTCCGTGACCTCCTGCTGTGCGCCTGTGGTCACGCTCGCTATGGACTCAAACTTGCTGCGTCTGCGCTCCGCTGCGGTCTGTTCGGCTTCCGCACGCTTTGCGGCACGTTCCTCGTTCCTGCGCTCACGGGCTTCGAGACGGCGCAGATGCTTCTCTTCCTCCAGCCTTCTCAGTTCAGGCTCTACGGCTTCTCTTTCCTCGCGCACCTGTTCACGGTGCTCCTTGAGCTTGTCCGCAGGCTTTTTCATTGCAGAGAACAGGTCTCCGAGAGACTTGTCCGATATCACCATTATCGCTACGAATACCACGAGCGCAAGAATAATGATAGCACCTATCTGCCCGAACATCAGCAGCGGTATGCCCAGCAGCAGACCGACAACGCCGCCGCCGGACAGCTCCTTGCCCTTGTCGTAGTGATATGCCACCGTCGCTCCGAAGCTGTTTTCCGCAGCTTCCGGATCTCCGATAGTTCCCACAAATATGACCTGAGCCGCCGCACTCAGCAGCAGCAGAAACAACAGCAGCTGCACCATGCGCTTCGCGACCGTCGCGCGCGTAAGATCTGCCGATATCATCACAGCTATGTACATCAGAACGGGTCCCGTGAGGAACACCGTTATCCCGAACATCCCATGCAGGAACGCGTGTATGGAATCCCACACCGACGGTTCTTCCGCAGCAGAGTTCCCGATTATTGCAAACGCAAGCACCAGCAGACCCGCCGCAAACATAAATACGGATATGGTGTGCCGCCGTTTCTTATTCGCACGCATAAGCTCGGCATTGCGCTTTTCCGCAGCGCCCGCCGACTGCTTCTTTTTTGTTTCCGCCATTTTATATCTCCTTTGAGCGTTTCATCAGGCATGACGCCTGACCCAAAGCTGTTACATTATAGTTAACCGTGTGCCTGTGACCGTTTCGTAAATGCCGGTGCCGATGCAGGCAAGTCCCAGCAAAAGCGTGTATATCCCGAATATCTTGAACTTATCGTGCTTTATTATCACCTGCACCAGCTTGATGCAGGCAAAGCCCACTACTGCGGCAGTTACCGCGCCGACGGCAAGCACAGGGACGTTCATCTGCACATCCGTTCCGATAAGGTCTTTCGCTTCAAGCACCGCGCTGCCGAGTATCGCGGGGATCCCCAGTATGAACGAGAATGCCACCGCCGTATCTCTCGCAAGCCCGCAGAACAAGCCCGCGGACACCGTGCTTCCCGACCGGCTCACACCGGGGAACAGCGCAAACACCTGAAACATTCCCACGGTGAGCGCATCCCGCACTCTTATATCCTTACCGGTCTTCATTCCTTTCACGCACGAGTCTGACAGCATCAGGACTATTGATGTGAATATAAACGCACACCCCTCGAATATTATATCGCTGTCAGACGCGGGATTCGTGAAGAAATCCTTCACCAGCGCAAACGGCACCAGCAGCAGTGTTGCGATGATAACGGCACACATCATGCGCCTGTTATCGTTCATGCCCTTCCATCTGAACCGTCCGCGAAAAATATCGGCTATCGAAAGAAAAAACTCCTTCACCATACCCCAAATACGCCCCCAGAACGCCGCGAATACAGCGACGAGAGTTCCGAGGTGAAGAACCACGGATGTGAGCATCCCGGCATCTTCGACGTTCATGAAATGCTGTGCAACGGACAGATGTCCGGAGCTTGACACCGGCAGGAACTCGGTAAGTCCCTGAATGATGCCCTGTATTATCATTTTTATGTATTCGTCCATCATATACCTCATTACCTTGCTTTTTAGTGGCGAGCGCCACTCGCTTACACGCGTCCTGACTTTCTGCATATCGAAACCTGCGACCGCGCCCATTACCTTGCTTTTTATCAGCCCCCGAGGGTTGCAGCGCCGCAAGTCTGCACAACAAAGGGAGTGGTGCGGTATGCTATACTTGTGCGGGCGACGGGGAGGTGCAGTGCCTCTTGCTTCCCACCCTGCCCCGTCGGTACCGCCGTACAGCATACCGCAACCTGTTTGTCAAGGGGGAGGCTCCAAAAAAATTTTCACGGAAAATTATTTTGGAGTACCCTTGACAAACAGGTAACGACCGGTCATCATTGCAGCTTCTTCCCCGGCTCATATCTGGCATCAAGGAATAGTCTCGGGTCGGTGGAGATAAGCCTTGTCACGCTCTTTCCGTCGGTCTCTACGATACCGCCCGGCACTTTCCGGTATTGCGGCACCCGCAGGGTGTCCATATTATAGAATATGTCCGAAAGGCTCACGATAGAATGTATCAGCATTCCTTTTCGCCTCCCGTTCCCGCGTTTTTCTCATCTATCAGTTCATACAGGCACTTTATTGCATCGGAAAGCCCGCCGAGGCGGTCGATAAGTCCGAGCTCCACAGCGGTCTCGCCGTCCACGACGGAACCCACATCCATGACCAGCTCGTCCTTTTTCATCATCAGCTCTCTGAAATGCTCCGCCGGGATGCGGGAATTACGCGTAACGAAGCTCGTTATCCTGTCCTGCATCCTGTCGAAATATGAAAGTGTCTGCGGGATACCCAGCACAAGCCCGTTCATCCTTACCGGGTGTATGGTCATTGTCGCTGTGGGGACTATGAAACTGCGCTTTGCACAGACGGCAAGCGGAACGCCTATGGAATGCCCGCCGCCCACGACTATGGAGACTGTGGGAGTTTCCATGCTCGCGATCAGCTCGGCTATCGCAAGTCCCGCTTCGACATCGCCGCCGACGGTATTCAGTATCATCAGCAGTCCTTCTATGGACTTATCCTGTTCTATTGCAACGAGCGCCGGTATAACGTGCTCATATTTGGTGGTCTTATTCTGCGGGGGCAGGATATAATGCCCCTCGATCTCGCCTATCACTGTCAGGCAGTGTATCAGGTGGTCGGCGTTATGGGACGCGGTAAAGCCGTTGTCGGAGTCATCTTCCGTCACGGCATCCTGCTCTTCTTCTCTTTTTTCGTCTTTATCTTCGGACATACTGCACCTCCGATGCCGCAATTTCGGCATTATGCAGTTATTATCCGATGTCCGGGCGCAAATATACATTTTATTATACCACAATCCCGTAAAAAATGCAAGATTTTTTGTGCGTTCGGGAAAAATTAAAAAAACGATTGATTTATATTAAAAAGTATGGTATAATAATGTCAGAATATTGTCCGCCGTTACCCTGCCCGATGCGGGAAAACAGCGGACAATACCACATGAAACAGGAGAGAACTATGCCGATAAATATACCGAGCGGCTTACCCGCGTATAACATACTTCAGAACGAGAACATCTTTGTAATGCCGAGTGAGCGTGCGCTTACCCAGGATATCCGTCCCCTCAGAGCAGCGATATTCAACCTGATGCCGAAAAAGATAGAGACAGAGACACAGCTCCTGCGTCTGATGAGCAACACGCCTTTGCAGGTGGATATAACGCTCCTGCGCACGGAAACGCACACCTCACGCCATACCGCCGCAGAGCATCTCGACACGTTCTACAAGACTTTCGACGAGATCAAGGACGAGTATTTCGACGCGCTGATAATCACCGGCGCGCCCGTCGAGAAGTTCGATTTTGAGGATGTGACGTACTGGGACGAGCTTTGCGATATCATGGAATGGTCAAAATCCCACGCCTACTCGTGCCTGCACATCTGCTGGGGAGCTTTCGCGGGACTGTACTACCACTACGGCATACAGAAAGTGAACCTCGACCGCAAGATGTTCGGGGTGTTCCCACACAAGTTCGCAAATCCCAACCACCCCATGTTCAAAGGCTTTGACGACGTGTTCTATGTTCCGCACTCCCGCCACTCCGCGGTGAACATCGACGATATCCGTGATTGCCCGAAGCTCACGCTGCTCGCATATTCCGATATCGCAGGGATGTACGCGGCTGCCGACAAGACAGGCAGACAGATATTCATTACCGGTCACGGTGAGTATGACCGCGATACGCTGAAAAACGAGTATCTGCGCGATCAGGCAAAGGGGCTCACCGATGTGGGACTGCCTTACGGATATTTCCCGGACGACGACCCGGAGCAGACCCCGCCTTTCGTGTGGCGCGCCGCCGCAAGCCTTATGTATTCAAACTGGCTCAACTTCGTGGTATATCAGGAAACACCTTTCGATATCACGAAAATACCGCCGCTTGAGATATGATGATATAAAAACGGTGAGACTGCTTCCGGCAGTCCCACCGTTTTTATTTTTTTATCCGTATTTGATAAAGGTTGCTCCTGCCCGACTTCCCCACGCGCTCAACAACGTGCGTAAATTCCAGCACCGACAGCATCAGCCCCGCGTCTGTGGTGGGAACGAGCTTTTGCAGCTGCTCACGGGTAAACTGCTCCGGCAGCCCCTCCGGCACGAACTGCGCATAGTCTTCCGGACTGTCGAGCAATATCTCGCTCAGCAGACGTTTCGGGCATTTCTCCTTTTTCATGCCGCGGTAACGGCGTTTGCGGCTGTCCTTGTAGTATGTTTTCCTGTCCGTTTCGAGGAATGCCACCCGCACCGAAAGATTGGAGTTGGTGAGGAAGGCTTTCAGGCGGTAAAGCTCCAGAAACAGCTTCGACAGCGAGCTTACCGTCCGCGTTGTCTGCGACATCACCTCGCCCGTCTGCTCGTTTATCGCGTAGCTGTGGGTCGTCTTCTCAAAGGGATAAACTACCGTCACATGGCTCAACCGCAGCATTTGTGAGAGTTTTTTCGCAAGGTAGGTGAAATTCGCGGACTGTATCTCGAAAATGCCGTTCTCGCCTGCCCCGTCCGCCCAGAATCCGCCTATCTTCGCTTCATGGTCGGCTTCATTGCAATAGTAGCATTTCAGCGCATTATGTATGGCTTTTTCGTTGAGGGTGCCTATGGTTGTCTTTTCGCGGCTCATAGCCTTTTGCACCGATATACTGAACCGTTCCGCGTCGATCTCCCTCAAAGGCGGCTCATATCCGTACACCGGGAATATCTCCCGCTCGATCTGCTCGGGGACGCCGAAAAGGTCGTTAGTGCCGATGACTCCCGTGGCGCGTGCTTTCAGCTCCGGTATAGCGTTGCCGACGGCGTAGCACCTGTCCGAAACTTCAAACATCGGCAGGTCGTTCGCGTTGTCGCCGAAACATACGAGTTCATCCGCACCCGTGAGCTGTTTCAGCTTCAGCACCGAGTTCGCCTTCCCCGCGCTTGCCGGAAAGACTTCATACCACTGCTGATACGGCGGGTATGTGTCGGTGTAGCAGGCTGTGCGGAATCCGTTCTCCGCCATGAATACTTCGTCGAGAGCGGCTTTATTTTTGGGATCTATGAATGCCGCATAGAATATCTCGCCGTCAAAAAGGCTGACGTGACCGGAAACGGGTCTGCGCCGCTTGTCGCCCTTTCTTCGGGAAAGGTGGGCTTTGAGGTTCTCCGCGCCCTCTATGTAGCTCATGCGCTCTTTTCCGTCAATAATCGAGAATATCATGGGAGTTTCGCCGTTTTCGGTTATCGCACGGCGCAGCAGTTCACGCTGCTGTTCTCCGAAAATGTTCTTCACGGGAAATGTTTTCGTCACGGGGTCGTAGATGAATACCCCGTTCATAAGAGATATGGGCGCGGTAAGATGCAGCGCGGAGGTTATCTCCCCCGCAGTCGCAAGCCCCCTCGCCGTGCAGTAGGAAAACAGCGTGCCGCTCTCTATAAAACGGTTCAGCATATCGGCTGTGCGCGGTCGGAGCTTGCCCGAACTGTCGAGCAGCGTCCCGTCAAGGTCGCTTACATATAGTGTCATTGTGCGTTACCTCCGTTTCCCGTCATCATGAAATTGATTATAGCACAACTTTACCTAAATTGCAAGGTTATGGGCGCGGGCGCAGGTTTTTACATCAAAACTCTTTACATTTCCACCGAAAAATGGTATAATAAAATAAATATGCTGATCATACAGTAAAGGGGATAATTCTATGATATGCGATCTGATACAGACGCTCATCGAATACGGTATCGCAAAGGAGCTTATCACTCGGGAGGATGAGATATACATCCGCAACCGCTTTATGCAAGTGCTGAAAGTCGATGCGTGGAACGATGCAAAGCCCCTGAATGGGCTTACGATAGATGAGCTGCTCGGAAAACTGGAGGACTGCGCCGCCGAAAACGGTATTATTGAGGATTCCGGCGCTTACCGCGATATTTTCGGCACCGAACTCATGGGTATCATCACTCCCGCGCCCCATGAAGTGAACGCGCGCTTCCGCAGAGAATACGAAAAAAGCCCGGAAGCCGCGACCGAGTGGTACTACAGGTTCAGCGCCGATACGAACTACTACCGCGCAGGTCATATCCCGCGATATCCGCTGGAAGTACGACTGCGAGTACGGTTCCCTTGACATCACGATAAACCGCTCAAAGCCGGAAAAGGATCCCCGCGACATTGCCGCTGCCCGCAATATGCCCAAAGCCGCATATCCCGCCTGTCAGCTCTGTGTCGAGAACACGGGTTTCCACGGCACCCTCACCCACCCCGCAAGACAGAACCTGCGCCCCGTACCGATGAAGGTCGCGGGCGGTGACTGGTCTTTCCAGTATTCGCCATACGGCTACTACAACGAGCACTGCATAGTTTTCAACAACAGGCATATACCTATGGTGATCGACGCGGCTGTGTTCGAGAAGCTGTTCGGTGTCCTTGACACGCTCCCGCACTATTTTGTCGGCTCGAACGCTGATCTGCCGATAGTGGGCGGCTCGATACTGAGCCACGAGCATTTTCAGGGCGGACGCTACACGTTTGCAATGGAAACGGCACCCGCCGAAAAGACTTTCGACCTGCCGAAGTTCCCCAATGTTAAGGCTTGCACGGTAAAGTGGCCGATGTCGGTCATTCGTCTGCGCAGCGAGGACAGAGTGCAGCTCGCGGCTGCCTGCGATTCGATACTGAAACTCTGGCGCGGCTACAGCGACCCCGATGCCGGTATTTTCGCGGAAACTGACGGAGTTCCGCACAACACCATAACCCCCATTGCGCGCAGACACGGCAATGAGTTTGAATGTGACCTTGTTCTCCGCAACAACATCACGTCGGAAGACCGCCCCCTCGGTATCTTCCACCCGAACCCGTCACTGCACCACATAAAGAAGGAGAATATCGGTCTTATCGAAGTTATGGGTCTTGCGGTACTGCCCGCGCGTCTTGCTCCGGAGCTTGAACTGCTCGAAAAGGCTATGCTCGGCAAAACGGATATCTCCGGTGACGAGAAGCTCGGATGTCACAGCGAGTGGCTGAAAGATGTTATACAGCGCCACCCCGAAGCAAATGCCGAAAACGCCGACGCTATCCTCAAAAAAGAGATAGGCGCGGTATTCGAGCAAGTCCTGCTCGACGCCGGCGTTTACAAGAGAGACAACGCCGGACAAGCAGCCTTCGGCAGATTTATCGGCGAAGCAGTACGCCGTTAAGCAGTGGTACAGCGGGCACCGCCCGCACCCGCTTAGGGGCTCATGCCGCCCCTAAGAACCCGGCAGCAGCCTAATGCTGCACCGAGATGATATGTATCATCACGCTCTGCTCCTATCGTATGTGTTTCTGTAACCTAAAAGCAGGGGCAGCACACAGATATCCTATCTCAACGTTTTCGCTTCCTTTGTCGTACAAAGGAAGTGGGTCGGGAGTTTGAGGGGAGGGCAAAGCCCTGCCCTCATGTGGCTCGCCCTCAAG
>CAMHBE010000005.1 GCA_946183095.1 uncultured Clostridia bacterium
GACATAATCGAGCTTATGGACACCATAAAAGAGTACGATATAACATACGACGACACGAAGGATCATAACGAGATACGCTACGATGACTTGCGCCGGGATATACCCGCGCCGTCGTTCCCCACCGAGAAGCTCCAGCAGAATACCTCTCCGCGCGACAACTGCTACGTCGTGCCGAAGATGATGGAATGACGGAGGTGCGGCATGGATACGAAAAACATCACAGTCGCCGGACTGCGCAGGATGCTCGACAGCAAGGAAATAAGCGCTAAAGAAGCGGCGGGAGAATTTCTCGCTGATATAAAGAACAAGGACGACAAGGTCCTCTCGTTCATCACAGTGACCGAGGAAAGAGCCATGCAGGACGCACAAGCCGCCCAGAAGCTCATAGACGCGGGTGAAGCGAAGCCACTGACGGGCATACCCCTCGCGATAAAGGACAACCTCTGCACCGACGGCATACGCACCACCTGCTCATCGAAGATGCTCGGGGATTTCGTTCCCCCGTACAACGCAACGGCGGTGGAAAAGCTCATGGCGCAGGATTACACCCTGCTCGGCAAAGTCTCCATGGACGAGTTCGCAATGGGCGGTTCCACGCAGACAAGCGCTTTTGCAAAGACAAAGAACCCGTACAACACGGACTGTGTTCCCGGCGGTTCGTCGGGCGGTTCGGCAGCCGCAGTTTCCGCGGGATTCTGCACGGCTGCGCTCGGCAGCGACACAGGCGGCTCGATACGCCAGCCATCGTCGTTCTGCGGAGTTACCGGTCTGAAGCCCACCTACGGCAGAGTTTCACGATACGGACTTGTGGCGTTCGCAAGCTCCCTCGACCAGATAGGACCCATAGCAAGAACAGCCGAGGACTGCGGCATCATACTGAACGCTATAGCGGGAGCCGACCCGAAGGATGCCACCAGCAAGAACGTGCCTTTCACGGACTTCAACGAGAAGCTCGGAACGGGCGTTTCGGGAATGAAGATCGCCATACCGAAGGAATTCTACGGCGACGCTGTCGATGAAGAAGTCAGGAATGCCGTAATGAACGCGGCTCACGAATACGAGAAAATGGGCGCAAAGCTCGTTGACTGCTCGATAAGCACGCTGCGCTACGCGGTGCAGGCGTACTACCTCATCTCCTCCGCGGAAGCCGCATCGAACCTTTCCCGCTACGACGGCATAAAGTACGGTCTGCGCGGCGAAGGTCACAGCTTCGACGAGATGATACGCGACAGCCGCAACCGCGGTTTCGGCGACGAGGTCAAACGCCGCATACTGCTCGGCAACTACGCACTGTCAAGCGGCTACTACGACGCGTATTACCGCAAGGCTCTGGCTCTCAAACAGAAGATGATCGAGGAATACAACGCCGTGTTTGAGCAGGCTGACGTTATCCTCACTCCCACAGCCCCCACCGTTGCATATAAGATAGGCGCGCAGGACAACGACCCCGTAAAGATGTACACCGCCGATATCTGCACCGTAACCGTGAATATAGCGGGACTGCCCGCCATTAACACCACCTGCGGCTACGACAAAAACGGTATGCCGATAGGTATGTCGATCGTCGGAAAGCGTTTCGACGAAGCAACGATAATAAATACCGCGGACGCGTTCGAGAAGACATTCTCCCCCGTTCGCTGCACATTATAAGAAAGGAGCGCGGTAATAATGTCAAACCTTTATCCGACAATAGGACTGGAAATACACGCCGAGCTCCTCACAAAGTCGAAAGTTTTCTGCACCTGCTCGGCGGAGTTCGGCGGCGAGCCCAACTCCCGCTGCTGCCCCGTGTGCTCGGGAATGCCCGGTACACTGCCGGTGCTCAACCACACCGCCGTGGAATATATCATCCGCGCGGGATATGTGACGAACTGCGAGATATCGCGCTTTACGAAGTGGGACAGAAAGAACTACTTCTACCCCGACCTCCCGAAAGCCTACCAGATATCGCAGATGCCGCGCCCCGTATGCCTGAACGGCTACGTTGACATCAATGTGAACGGCACTGAAAAGCGCATACGCGTAAACCGCATACACCTCGAAGAAGACGCCGGAAAGCTGGTGCATGACGAAGCTACACGCTCCAGTCTCGCAGACTACAACCGCTGCGGCATACCGCTTATCGAAATGGTCACGGAGCCGGATTTCCACAGCGCGGAGGAAGTCGTGGCTTATGTAGAGAAGATAAAGCTGCTGTACAAGTACGCGGGCATATGCGACTGCAAAATGGAGCAGGGCTCGCTCAGATGCGATGTGAACATCTCGCTTGCGCCGAAGGACGCGAAAGAGCTTGGCACACGCGCGGAGCTGAAAAACTTAAACTCCACGAAAGCCATAACCCGTGCGATAGAGTACGAGATATACCGCCAGAGCGAGATAATCGAGTCGGGCGGACGGGTATTGCAGGAGACAAGGCGCTTCTCGGATACCACGGGCGAGACTTCGGCACTGCGCTCGAAAGAGGACGCGCACGACTACCGCTACTTCCCCGACCCGGATATCCCGCCGATCATCTTCACAGAAGAAGAACTTGCGGCAATAAAGGAAGCTCTGCCGGAAATGCCCGAGCAGCGCAAAGAACGCTATATGTCGCAGTACGGCATGAACGCCACCGACGCTGACAATATAATCAGCGACAAAGATATCTGCGATTTCTATGAAGCCGCCATAAAGGCTTATGACAAGCCGAAGACCGTTGCGAACTTCATACTCGGCGAGTTCATGCGCCGCATAAACCTCGGCGAAATGAGCATGGACAGCCTGAAATTCACGCCGGAAGACCTTGCAAGGCTCATAGAGCTGGGCGACACCGACAAGATAAACAAGAACAACTACAAGACGATATTCGTCGAGATGATAAACTCCGGCGAGAAGCCCGACGCGGTGTGCGACAGGCTCGACCTGTGGGTGAAGGACGACACCTCCGCCGTTGAAGCCGTCATCGACAAGCTCATAGCCGACAACCCGAAGCCTGCCGAGCAGTACCGCGCGGGAGAGCAGAAAGTATTCGGCTTCTTCATGGGTCAGGCTAACAAGGCTCTGAAAGGTCAGGCTACGCCGAACACGATAAAGGCAATTCTCGAAAAGAAGCTCAAAGGATAAACGCCGATGTTTGCCTGAATAAAAGATTTCGGCGAACTATGCTCCGCACACTGCATCTATGCGAGCGTACTTCCTGACCAAATAGTTATGAAAAGGAGATCTTATTATAAATATGCAGGAAACAGCAAGATTGATACTGGGATTAAGATCAGCCGGTTGGACAGAAGAACAGATAAATGATTTTATATTATTTATAGAGTCCGGCGAAGAAAAATACAGACCTCGGAATAACACCGAAAACAAAGATAAACAATGAAAGGAACAGCTATGTTTACAGCAAACAAATATCGTGACCACTACACAACGATGCTGTCGGAATCTGATATCGGCAGCACAGTCCGCGTATCGGGCTGGGTGGAGAACATCAGAGACCACGGAGGTATCGAGTTCATCGACCTTCGCGACCACTATGGGATGTTACAGGTAACGTTCCAGAACAACGAGAAGCTTCTCGAAGGCATCACCAAAGAATGTGCGATCTCGATCTGCGGCAGGATCATCAAGCGCGACGAGAGCACATACAACCCGAAGATAGCTACGGGAACTATCGAACTCGCGGCGGAGAGCGTTGACATTCTCGGCAAGGTCAGCACACAGCTCCCCTTCGAGATACCGGACTCCCACAAGAGCAACGAGGATATAAGGCTCCGCTATCGCTTCCTCGATATGCGCAACCGCAGGGTACACGACAACATCGTTTTCCGTTCGCAGGTAATGAGCTTCATGCGCGAGAAGATGACGGAACTGGGATTTCTCGAACTCCAGACACCCATCCTCTCCACATCCTCTCCGGAGGGCGCACGCGATTACCTGATACCGTCGCGTAAGCATCACGGAAAGTTCTATGCACTTCCCCAGGCTCCGCAGATATTCAAGCAGCTCTACATGGTATCCGGATTTGACAAGTATTTCCAGCTCGCACCGTGCTTCCGTGACGAGGATGCCCGCGCAGACCGCACCCCCGGCGAGTTCTATCAGCTCGACCTTGAAATGTCCTTTGCAACACAGGAGGACGTGTTCGCGGCAGCCGAGCAGGTGTTCCCTGCGATACTTGAAAAATTCGGGAAGAAGGAATACACCAAGGCACCTTTCCCGCGCATAACGTTCGAGGAAGCAATGCTGAAATACGGCAGCGACAAGCCCGACCTGCGCAACCCGCTGTTCATCATAGATGTGTCCGACCTGTTCGTTGACAGCTCCTTCAAGCCGTTCTCAAACAAGACGGTGAGAGCGATACGCGTTCCGAAAATGGCTGAAAAGTCCAAGGGATTTTTCGAGAAAATGGAAGAATACGCGCTGTCTATCGGCATGAAAGGTCTGGGATATTTCAAGGTGGAAGAAGGTCTGAAGTTCAACGGACCTATCGACAAGTTCCTTCGTGAAGGCGACCGTGAAGAGCTTGCAAAGAGAGCGGAACTCGAAGTCGGCGACGTGCTCTATTTCATAGCCGACAACAAGAAGAACGCCGAAAAGTTCGCGGGGCAGATACGCAACGAAGTCGCCGCAAGAATGGGACTTATCGACGAGAACAAGTTCGAGATCTGCTGGATAGTTGACTTCCCGATGTACGAGGAAGACGAGGAGACAGGCAAGCCTATCTTTACCCACAACCCCTTCTCTATGCCGCAGGGCGAGCTCGAAGCGCTCAACACCAAGGATCCCTGCGACGTGCTCGCGTACCAGTACGATGTAGTATGCAACGGCGTGGAACTCGCGTCCGGCGCTGTAAGAAACCATGATATAGATGTTATGGTGAAGGCGTTCGAGATAGCGGGATATACAGAGGAAGATGTAAAGGAAAAGTTCGGCGCACTCTACAGCGCGTTCAAGTTCGGCGCACCGCCCCACGCAGGTATGGCATTCGGCATCGACAGAATGATAATGCTCCTGCTCGACGAGGAGAGCATCCGTGAAGTCATCGCCTTCCCGCTCAACTCCAATGCGCAGGATCTGCTCCTCGGCGCTCCCACCGAAGTTACCGAACAGCAGCTCCGCGAAGTCCACATCAAAGTCCGCCAGCGCCCGCAGGACGTGAAGAAAGAACAGGGTTGAGAGACCGCCGACACCTGAGAGGCCGCTGACGCTTGAGAGAAGCGCATACGCGCATGAGGAAGAGGCGCTGCCTCTCCCTCAAACTCCCTCACCGCTTCCTTTGGACGCCAAAGGAAGCGAAAGCGTTACTGATACAATAATGCCAAATGGGGCATAAAGGGCAAACGGAATATACTTCTTTGCAGAAGAGCCGAAGGGGTCACAGGACGACCGGAAAATACTGCTTTGCAGAAGAGCAGAAGAGCCGAAGGGGTCACAGGGGCGGCAGGAAAGCCCCCTGAAACAAAAGATATGATTTTTTGGATGCACAAATAAACGTTGAGATAAGAAGGATACGGAGGTTTTATTATGGCAGAAGATTTTATAAGATATAAGGGTTTCCCGCTGGTGAGAAACGGTAATCAGATATACTACGGAAATATGAGCGACGAGACGGTGACTTGTCTCAACGTTATGTCAACACACAAAGAGGGCGACCTCGAGATCGCAGACAAGATAATGGTTGTTCACATGAGAACTGCCAAAGATATCGACCCCAAAGAAATGGTCATCAAGACAAGCAACCGTACAAGCCTGTACGACGCGCTCGATGTAGCCAATATCTGGCTCACCCGCGAAAATGCTTGACTGAAAGAACGTTACCGACTGCCCGCAGTACAGCGCTGCGGGCAGTATTTTTTTGGGCATTGCCGAATAACGGTTGATTATTGTCCGAGAATGTGCTATAATAATATGGTAAGTGCGGCTCATCCGCTGCCGCATCGTCAACTGCCGACAGAGGGAAATAAAAATGAATGAAAAGATACAAAGACTGACAGAAAATATAGAGAAGTCCATAATAGGAAAGCGAGAGGTCATATTCAAACTGGTGGCGGCACTGCTGTCCGGAGGCCATGTTCTCATCGAAGATGTTCCCGGTGTCGGCAAGACCCGCCTTGTCACGGCGCTGTCCGAAAGCGTGAACGGCTCGTGCAGCCGCATACAGTTCACCCCCGACCTCATGCCGAGCGATATAACCGGCTTCACCATGATAAATCCGAAAACGGGTGAATCAGAGTTCCGACCCGGCGCCGCTATGTGCAACTTCCTGCTTGCGGACGAGATAAACCGCGCTTCACCGAAAGCACAGTCCGCGCTGCTCGAAATAATGGAGGAATTGCAGATAAGTGCAGACGGCGCAACTTACAAGCTGCCTGTGCCGTTCATGGCTCTTGCAACGCAGAACCCCGTTGAGACTTACGGAACATACCACCTGCCGGAAGCGCAGATGGACAGGTTCATGATGAAGATAACGGTGGGTTATCCCGCAGCGGAGGAAGAAATGCAGCTCCTCGGCGGGAATTACGGCAAGGAGATAAAACTGGAGCCGGTAATGACCCTCGACGATGTGCTCGAACTGCGCAGGCAGGCAGCCGATGTCCGGGTCAATGACAGCGTAAAGCGCTACATAGTGGGTATCGTAACCGCTACACGGGAAAGTGACATGACACTGCTCGGTGCAAGTCCCCGCGGCAGTATCGCACTGTTCGCGGCTGCAAAGGCTTACGCGCTGATAAACGGACGCGGCTTCGCGGTCCCGGAGGATGTAAAAGCGATCGCCGTGGATGTTCTCGCACACAGGCTCATGCTGTCGCCTAAGGGCAGGTCGTCATACGGCACACAGGAGGCGGCAATGGCGGATATCCTTGCAAAAACGCCCGTTCCGACAGAGTAACAGAGTGATAAAACGATATGTTGAATATAAAAGCGATAATATCCTATGTGATGCTGATAGGACTTGCTGTGCTATATACGCTGTTCCTTGAAGGCGCGGGCGGAAGCTACCTGATAATCGCGCTTGCGGCAGCGGCGGTGATATCCGTCGGGCTTTGCATCTACACGAAGCGCAACGTAACAGCCGAGATAGAGATAAGCGGTGACATCCTCGACCGCGGAGATACCGCGACCGTCGGGCTGGTGCTGAACAAGACCGGTGTGCTGCCTTCGTCTTTCATCCATGCCGAGCTGTTTTCGAGCTACCACTTTTCCACGCAGTCCGACGAAAATATAGGAACGGCGGTGTTCGGACGCGGGCGGCAGAGCTTTACGGCGGAGTACCGCGCCGAGTTTTTCGGCAAGGGCAAAGTCGGGATAAGCAGCATCATCGTCACGGATTACCTCGGTCTGATAAGTTTCCGGGTGAATGTGCCGAAGGCGATAGCGGAGATAAAGATATACCCCGACATACCGGAAGTGAACGCGCGTGACGGGCTTGCAAGAAGCCTCACGGACGCTGCGGCATTCGACGAGAGCGAGGAAACAACGCAGTCGCTCTACGCCGTCAACGGTACTCCGGGCTACGAGCACCGCAAATACGAACCGGGCGACAGCCTTAAACTGATAAACTGGAAGATCTCCGCAAAACGCGGGGAATTCTTCGTCCGCAGGCTTGAGGGCGCGTCCGGCGCGGAACAGATGTTCATACTCGACAAGGCAGGCTCGAAGAAAACCGATACGACTGCCGCAAGGAGCGAGGAACAGCTCACCGTCGAGTCGATGCTCGCGATGATGATGCAGTTCGCAAAGACTGAGCTTCCCTCGAAGCTTGCGATAAGAATGGGCAGCGACTGGGACACGATACCGGTGGTGACACCGCAGGACGTGTCGGATATACGGTATATGCTGACGGACTACACGTTCTCGGAGGACGAAGTGAACCGTATACCGCACGGCGCGGAAGGTCACGTCGTTGTGTTCACCCCGCGGTGCGACGCTTATATCTCGGGATTTGTGTCGGGATATGAGGAACGCTCGGCGGCATCCCCCGACAATTCCGTGCACGGGGAAAATATATGGGTCATAGAGCGTGACGAGAACGATGTGCGCTTTATAAGATAAAATGGGAAATAAAAACAATACTTCTATAAAGAGCTTATTCGCGGAAAACACAGCCCCCGCACTTCTGAGCGCGGCGGTCATGAGCTCCGCATCATACGTTTACGCCTGCGGGTCGGGCATCGTCGCACTGCTGTTTGCGCTGATGTCAACGGTATATTCCGCGGTATTGTTTGCGCTGTACGAATTTCTCCGCCGAAGGGGAAAGACCTGGCTCACGGTGGTGACGGTCACTGCGGTGATGACAGCCGTGAATGCCGCTGCGGTAGCTATTATCCGCGACCCGTCGCAGGTGGGACTGTGGTTCATGGAACCGTCGCGCTTCACGCGGGTGTACTACGACAACTCGACGGCGTTCATTCTGTCGGTCGGATTCATACTGATATCCTGCCTGTATTACTTCACGAGAGTAAGATACCGCGGACTGTTCGTGTTCCTGATATGTATGTGTCCGTTCTGCCTTTTCGCGAAGACGTTCACGGAGATACCCGTACTGTTCCCCGTGCTCATCATGACGCTGTTCTTCTTTATAATGATGAGCAATTCAAAGGCGGCGAAGGTGACTGCGAAAAGCAGGTACGGCGCGGCTTTCCCATTCATTTTCGTTGTGACCGCGATAGCCGCGTTCGCTCCGAAGATACAGTACGCGCCGTACAGAGAAGTGTTTGACGAATTTGTGACGGGCGTGAGCCTGAGTACCGCAGGTATTGCCGACCTGAGCGATTTCAGCGACAGTTCGTCGAACACGACATCAAGAGATGAAGATACGGTGGTGTTCCGGTTTGACGGCGACAACCCCGGACTTGTGAAAAGACAGTGCTTCAACATCTACGACCGTGCGACCAACACATGGGGGTATTACGGCAACGCAAACGAGGGTTCGAGCGGCTGGGGACGCTTTGTGCGCTTTGAGGACGCATCGGAGCTGGACGGGGCGAGATCATCAAAAAAATGGCTGCTGGCAAAGATAGCCGACGGGAACCTTCACGCAATATACACCTGCCGGGACATGACGGATATAACTCTCGTGAACAGCGATCTTGAGGTTTACCGCACAGAGCTCGACGAGTATTTCATAAAGCCGGGTCCCGATGACAAGATACAGTCATACCTGCTGACATGGTATGATACCCCGATAGATACGGAATTTGAGAAGAAGTTCACCATTGAATACGCAGAGTCGCTCGATACCGCCGCTTCGCTGTCTTACCTGCGTGCGAAAAAGCAGGCTATACAGTACGACGAGTATCTGTTCAGCGACGAGGTAATGGACGCCTGCTACTCTTCCGATGCGGCAAGGCAGCGCGTCAGGATACTTGCAAAGCAGATAGCCGCAGACTGCACCACCGATTATGAAAAAGCAAAAGCGATAGAAGCATACTTCCTCAGCGGAGAATACATATACGACAAGGAATTTACCGCCGCCGACGCCTCCCCCGACAACTTCATATTCGGCACAAAACGCGGTGCCTGTGCAAGCTACGCCACCGCCGCGACCCTGATGTGCCGCGAACTCGGCATAACGGCAAGATACTGTGAGGGGCTTCGCATACAGAAGCACGACGAATCGGGCGCATGGTACTCCACAACGGGCGATTCCCACGCCTTCGTACAGGTCTGGGTGGACGGCTACGGCTGGACGGATATCGACCCCACATCTTTCACGGAGGACGGCGGGTACTTCGACCCGACCTTCATGTATGTGGGTATCACCGCGCTGGGTGCGGCTCTGATAGTCGTCATAATTTCGCTACTGCGTCCGAAGATGCGTGAAGCAGCGTTCGTGAGAAAGGTGAACAGGTCGCGCGGGTCACAGCAGGCGACCCTGATCTACCGCAGGGTAAACGGTTTGCTGAACTCATACCTCGGCAATAAACAAAACACCCTTACTCCCGCAGAGACACGGGATAAATGCGCAGAGCTGTTCGGCGCGGATATCGGCGGATTTACCGAATATTACGAAAGCCTGATCTACGGCGGCATAGGAAACGAAAATGCCGACAACTCCGCCGTTTATACGGAGTTCACCGCCGCATACAAGAACAGGATAAAACAGGACAGAAAAGAGAAGAAAAAGAAGAAATGAGTATGTTCACAGCGGATGATGTGAGAGCCGCACTGCGGGAAAATACCGCGGCAAATATCATCGTAAAGGAGACAACAGGCTCCACCAATCTCGATGTAAAGGCACTTGCCGCAGACGGCGCTCCCGAAGGCACAGTGGTCATAGCGGGAGAACAGACCGCCGGCAGAGGGCGGCTCGGACGGAGTTTCTACTCCCCGAAAAACTCCGGGCTTTATATGAGCATCCTCCTGCGCCCGCAGCTCCCCGCCGCCGATGCTCTCGCGATGACCACCTGCGCGGCTCCCGCGGTCTGCGAAGCCATAGAGGGCGTGTGCGATGTCACAGCGGGCATAAAGTGGGTCAACGATATCTACATCGACGGCAGAAAAGTCTGCGGCATACTCACCGAATCCGTGATAGGGCAGGGCGGAATGCTCGGCTGCGCGGTGCTCGGCATCGGCGTGAACGTGGCTGATACCGCGTTTCCGGCGGATATCGCCGATAAGGCGGGTTCACTGCACACCGACGCGAACGTGCGCCCGAAGCTCGCCGCGCTGATACTCGAACGGTTCTTCGCATATTACCGCAGACTGCCGGAAAAGACATACCTCGATGAATACCGGCGGCGGTCGGTGCTCACCGGCAGGACTGTGCAGTACGAGCAGTCGGGAGAGCTGCACTGCGCAAAGGTCATCGGAATAGACGACGACGCGAGGCTTGTCGTACTCGGGGATAACGGAAAAGAGCTTCACCTCGGAACGGGAGAAGTACAGATAAAAAACAAAGGATGGTAAAACAATGGAAACCAAAAACATCAGATCAAAGACAACATTTATAGTGACCTGCGCACTGTTCGCTGCGATCATCGCCATTTCGGCGCAGGTGCAGATACCGCTGTTCACTATGGTGCCGATAACCCTTCACACCTTCGGCGTTGCACTCTGCGCGGCGATCGGCGGCTCATTGACGGGAACGGTCTCAACAGCGGTGTATGTGCTGATAGGCGCGGTGGGCGTGCCTGTTTTCGCGGGAATGAAAGGCGGCTTTTCGGTGCTCATGGGTCCTACCGGCGGCTTTCTCTTCGGATTCGTCGCAATGGCGTTCTTCTGCGGCATTCAGGCTAAGAACCTCTGGCAGCGCATCGGCTTCTCCTGCATCGGACTTGCGGTATGCTACCTCTGCGGCGCGGTGCAGTATTCCATTTACGCGCAGAAGGATATTATCACAAGCATAACGCTGGTAGTGCTGCCGTTCATAGTCAAGGATATCCTGAGCCTTGTCGCAGCACAGTACATGGCGATACCGATAAAGCGCGCAATAGCACATTTCGGCAGCGGAAACAAGGCGAATTAAATTCATAAACGGATACAAGATATGAGCAATACAGAAAAACTTGCGGATGAGATCATCGGCGGGAGAAGGCTTTCCCGCTCCGACGACCTCACAATACTGACGAATGCGGCGACCGGCGAACTGTGCTCGGCTGCCGACAGGATAAGAAAAGCGCTGTGCGGCGACAAATTTGACCTTTGCAGCATCATAAACGGCAAGAGCGGACGCTGTCCGGAAAACTGCCGCTTCTGCGCACAGTCCGCTCACAACCACACGGGTATCGAAGAATACCCGTTCCTCGACGCGGACACCATTACCGCAGAATGCCTGCACAACGCGGAAAAGGGAGTTCACCGCTTCTCGATCGTTACCGCGGGACGCAGGCTCTCCGACGAAGACTTTGAGAAAGCCGCCGCCGCATACGGGAAGATGCACAAGGAATGTCCGCAGATACAGCTCTGCGCCTCACACGGTCTTCTGACGGAAGCGCAGTTCGCACGGCTGCGGGAATGCGGAGTTACAACATATCACTGCAACATCGAGACTTCCCGCCGCAATTTCCCGAATATCTGCACCACCCACACCTTCGACGACAAGATAAACTGCATCGGACGCGCCCGCAGTGCGGGTCTGAACGTCTGCTCCGGCGGTATCATCGGAATGGGCGAAACGTGGGAAGACAGGCTCGATATGGCACTGACACTCGCGGAACTGAACATCGGTTCTGTGCCGATAAACGCGCTGCGCCCGATAAAGGGCACCCCGCTGGAAGGTCTGCCGGAACTCACAAAGGATGAGATACTGCGCACGGCTGCCGCATTCCGCTTCATTCTCCCGACTGCGTTCATACGCTTCGCCGCCGGCAGGAACAGCCTGCCGAACTCCGGCGAACAGGCATTTCTCTCCGGCATGAACGCCGCCATAACCGGCGATATGCTCACCACCTCCGGAAACGGCATCGCGGAAGATGTCCGTATGCTCAGAGAAATGGGATATGAAGTCTGATAACGTAACCTACGGATCAGCAAAAATCAGGCAGACCGTGATGCTTTCACACCACGGTCTGCCTGGAGAACAAAATGAAGTAAGATTGAGAGGTTATACGTTTTTAAGCTTCTCGTTCGCAGCGTCAAGCTCGGTCTGTACCGCGTATTTTATCTCCTCGACTGTCTGCGCCCACGGAGTTCCCTGATTGTAGGATTCCTTCGAGGGGTTGAGAATTATATCATAAACATTGTCGTTGACTGCTTTGTAGTATTCAAACACGGGATGCTGCTCGGTAAGCTCTCTTGTTTTGAGGAGCATATCGTACATTTCCTGCGTCCAGCCGTAATCCTCAAAGATCTGGTCATGTTCGATCTGTATCGCCTTTTCGTTGTCGCGGCAGGTCATAACACAGTTGAGGTATGCTGCCGTGCCTTCGGGATTTG
This sequence comes from uncultured Clostridia bacterium, assembly GCA_946183095.1. Lineage (GTDB taxonomy): Bacteria > Bacillota > Clostridia > Oscillospirales > Ruminococcaceae > Ruminiclostridium_E. The sequence goes on from CAMHBE010000005.1 coordinate 12,856, forward strand.
CCGCGCCTGTGGGTATCGCAAAACCCTTTATTACGCTGGGCAGGTAGTATTCTTCGGTCTGCGGACATTTGGGCATCGGCACGAACATGATGTCTTCCATTTCGCCGAATGCAGCAACGTTCTGCGGTTCATAGAGTACATACGCGCCCTGCGGGTAGAACAGTGTCTTGCCGGTCGCTATCTTCTCGGGATGCACCGTCCAGCCGTACTCGCCCTTCGGAACGGGCAGGTCGTTTTTCTTGAGATTGAGCATATATTCCTGTACGTTCAGTATGCTCTGGGTCTCAAGGTTGCTGACGAGCTGACCGTCAACAAGATCGACGTAAGGAGTGCCGGAAGTTACCGCAAAAGCATTTTCAAACTCCCAGCCGTCGATCCCGTATTTTTCTTCCGCACGGTTGCAGAAGCCGGTCATCATATCGTAAAAGGTATCCCAGTTCCAGTTGCCTTCTTCGAGGAGTTCGGCAGGGTCGGGAAGTCCGTTCTCGGATATCGTGTTTCTGTTGTATATCACCACCACGCCCGCGTCTGTAGATGTTACGCCGACAAAGTGCTTGCCGTTGATGCTGAACATATCGTTGACGTGCTTCATCGGTGCCCACAGGTCGGAGTCGTAGTCAACATACGCGTCCATTGCCTGGAACTTTCCCGCGATAACGTTGCCGGGAACGATGTCGAGGTCTTCGGCGCTGAACATATCGGGTGCGTCACCTGCAAGAACGAGGGTCGAGAGCTTGTCATAGCGGTCGTCCCACGAGCAGAGCGTTGTCTCTATCTTACCGCCGCACTTCGTCTCGAACATTTCGAGTGCAACGCCCTTGGGCTTTCCTGCAGCGGGGTTGAGGTCGAAGTTTGCAAGCAGCTTTACTGTCGGGTTTTCGAGCTTTTCAAAGTCTGTTTCTATCTCGGCAATAGCTTCCTTGTCTTCCTCTTTGAGTGTTGCGGGAGGTGTGGTCGTTGCGGCTTCTGTAGTTGTATCGGCTGCCGCTGTGCTGTTTGCGGGAGCTTCGCTTCTTCCGGCATTTCCGCCCTGTCCGCACGCTCCGACGGATAATACGCAGACTGCCGCAAGTGCCGCAGATATCAGTTTATTTCTTCTCATATCAGTCAGTCCTTTCATCAATTCACATTTGCGATCGGATGATTTATTTTCTGACGTTATTATAGCATGGAACTGCGGTGTTATATATCGGGATTTTGATTTTTATTTCGTTATCTTGCTGCCGATTTCCGGCATTCATTTATGATATAATATGGTATATGTTTAGGACGGTGATAATATGGCATCCGACATGAATAAGCTGCTCTCGGACATGGAGTTCCGCAACCGCGAGTACATGATAACCCACCTGTCTTATGACAGGGAAATGGAGTTCTACCAGAGCGTGAAAATGGGCAACATCGAGGAAACAAAGCGCCTGTTCAAGCCGCTCAACAGCGAGGGCCTCGGCAAGCTGAGCGATGACCCGCTGCGCAACCTGAAATACCACCTTATCATAACCATAGCGTTCATCACCCGCTACTGCATCGAAGGCGGACTACCCATGGAGGAAGCCTACAACCTGAGCGATATCTATATCCAGCGTGTCGATAAGTGTACGTCTGTCAACGAGGTAGATCTCATACACCGTGAGGTCGTTGATACCTACGTCGGGCGCATGGATAAGCTGCACCGCAGGAAAGTTCTTCCGCGCCCCGTTATAACCTGCATCGACTACATCTACGACAATCTCCACTCGAAGATATCCCTCGATGACCTTGCGGATATCACCGGGCTGAGTGCGCCGTATCTGTCGAGGCTGTTTCACCGGGAAATGGGCATCACGCTCAAACAGTACATCCTCAGCAAGAAGGTCGAAGCGGCGGAGAACCTGCTGAAATTCTCCGATTACCCTTGCTCGGATATCTCGCAGTACCTCGGATTCGGCACAGAGAGCCACTTCATCACTGTGTTCAGGAGTTTCACCAAAACTACCCCCGGTGAATACCGCGAAAGGTATTTCCGGACAAGGTGGGGTGACAGGGGAGAGAACATACAATAACCACTACGCAAATTTGCGACACGAATGTCAATAAAACGATATAAATAATTTCGTAATTGTGGTAAATTATAATCACAGAGGGAGAATATCCCGAATAAATTACGAAAGGACAAAATATCATGAAGTTAAGAAATGTTTTAGCAGTAGCAGCCGCATCGGCAGCAGCAGTTTCCATGCTCGCGGTAAGCGCATCCGCATACGACATCGACAAGGATCTCAAGACAGGCTGGAGCGTCAGCGCAACAGTTCCCGGCGTAGAATTTGAAGGTGCGACACCCGATTCCGTGTTCACTATCACATTCACAGCAGACGCATCCCTCGCAGATAAGTCAGGTCACGACTACTGGTGCATCAAGCCGATGATAAACGACACAGGCTGGCCGTTCATCGACACACTGGTAGGTCCCGCGCTCTCCGACGGCAAGGACTCCTACCCCGTACAGCCCGACCAGACCGAGCTTAAATTCACCATTCCCGCCGAGGAACTCGAACACATTCAGACTGCGGGTATGGCATTCATGGGTCACGGCGTTACGCTCGGCTCCATAACCTTCTCAAACGATGAGACACTTCCCGCACCCGCCGAAGATGCAGCTCCCGCCGAAGAGGCAGCTCCCGCCGAAGAGCCTGCACAGACCGGTGATGTTGCGGCAGCTTCCGACAGCAGCAAGGGAGACAACCCCTCCACAGGTGTTGAGGATATCGCAGGCGCAGCAGTTGCAATGCTCGCATCCGCAGGTCTCATGGCAGTATCGAGAAAAAGATCGTAAAAATTTCTGATAAATACAGAAAATTTGTGCAGAACAAAAGATAAATAAAAAACGACCGACCTTGCATCGTTTCGCAGGGTCGGTTTTCGTTTCAATGTTTCAATAAAGCAGGTGCAGCGGCGCATTCGCGCTTGTCCTTCCGGACTTGCGGCAGCCTGACGCTGCACCGGAATGATACCCATAACAGATACAGTCTTTTGACAGACTGATCTTCTAACCGCTCACTCTCCGTTGAGTACGGCGATCGCGGTGTCAATGGTGTTGATGTTACTTTCGAGCTGTACCGTCCAGCTTCCCTTTTCGGAGTCGGGGAAGAACGCGCCGTCGATGAGCATATCCGATATAAGTGTCGCGGTATCGGAGTCAAAGCCCGTGGAGAAGTCGGAAACTATGCTGTAGTTGCCTATATTCTCAAACTCGCTCATGTAATCTATCTGGTCGGACGTCCACTTTTTCTTCTTCATCTCGCTCTGCTTGACTTCTTCGCGAAGATCGGGGTCGGTGGAGCAGAGTCTTATCATGTTGATGAATGCCGCAGCGCCTTTGATGTTCTTTGAACCCGCCGGCACCAAGTAGCCGAATGTGGAGGATGCGTAGTAGTACTTGTCGGCGCTGGGGTCACGGGGTACGGGAACGAACTCAACTTCGATGTCGGCGTATTTCTTCATGAAAGAATCGAGCTGATACTGACCGTAAACGAGGAAGCAAGCCTGACCGTTCACCAGCGGCTCGACCTCGTTGCCCCACATTCCCTCACGCTTTGCGGTAAGTCCCTGTCTCGCTATATCACCGAGGAAGGTCATTGCGCGGTCTATCTCCGGGGAGCGCATATTGTTGGTTATCTTGCCGTTCTCAATGCCGATAACGGGCTTGCCGGTGGTGGCGATGAAGGTCGTGGTGAGGTTGCCGTAAACGCCCACGGCATCGGTATCGCTGGAATCGACAAACTTGATCATCGTGTCACGGAACGAGTTCCAGTCCCACTCCCCGCTGTCATACAGTTCTTTCGGGGTGGTGATGCCGTATTCGGACAAGCGCGCCCTGCTGTAGAAAACGTAGTCGGTGAGCGCTGTTGCGAACCACGGATAATAGCAGTGCTTACCGTTCCATGCGTGCTGCTCGATAAGCTCCTCCATGCCCTGCCACTGCGGGAGAGACAGGTCGATGTAGTCGGTGAGGTCTTCATAGACGTTTTTCGATATCAGCAGCGGGAATGTCTCGCTCTCCTTGTCAACAAGGTCGGGGGAATCTCCGCTGGAGATAAGCACCTGCAGCTTCTCGATGCGCTCCGCCCAGCTGCACTGGAGATAGTCTATCGTGCCGCCGTATGTTTCCTCGAACAGCTTTACCGCGGGCTTTATGTCGCCTGCCGTTCGCATATCGTAGTAGCCGAGGTATGTGAGGTTGGGATCCTCCAGCTTATCGGCGGTCTCGTCAACGAACTCCGCCATGTCAACGGGGTTCTCTATATCATCGTCAACGGTCGTTTCCGTTGTGGTGGTTACAGCGGCTTCCGTGGCTGTCGCCGCCGTCGTCTGCGCGGTATCTCTTGCGCTGCTCTGACCGCAGGCTCCCGTGCAGAGCATTGCAGCCGTGAGAAGTGCGGCAATGCTTATCTTACTTGCTTTTCTCATAAATGCACCTCTTTATCATTCGTCATTCTCGTCCGCATCTTCCGCGATCTCTTCTTCATCAACGGTATCTGTCTCGTCGGCTTCGCTGTCGTTCATGACGATGACCTCGGCTTCGCTCTCTTCCTTTGCAAGTTCTTCCTCCGAGAGCTGCTCAACTTCCTCGGTCTGCTCATTCTCGTCATGCTCCGTTCTTGTGAAGGAAACGACCGTGCTGCCCTCCGAGAGCTTCATCACGCGAACGCCCTTTGCGGGGCTGTTCAGCAGGTTCATGTCGTTTGCGCGTATGCGGATGATAACGCCGTCGCTGCTGATAAGTATAACATCATCGTCGCTGCCGAGGGCGCGTATGCCGCAGACATGACCGCGTTCGTCGTCTGTGCGGTAGTTCATCACGCCGAGTGTGGCGCGGTTCTTTCTCGGGTAGTTGTACAGCGGCTTTCCGTTCTCGTCGAGCTTCTTATTGCCGTCCTTGTCGAGTTTGAACAGCGAAGTGCGCCTGCCGTAGCCCTTGTCGGTAACGGTCAGTATCGTCATATCCTCGCTGTATATCTTTGTTGCGCCCACAACATAATCGCCCTCACGGAGCCTTATCGCCTTGACACCTGCGGCTGTTCTGCCCATAAGGCGGACGGTATCCTCCATGAAGCACAGTGCTCTGCCGTCATGTGTGGCTACGAGCACACCGGAGTCGCCCTCGGTGATATAAGCCGCAGCTATCTCGTCATCCTCGGCGAGAGTTATGGCGCGCAGTCCCTTCTTTCGTATGTTGCGGAATGCGGACAGCGGGGTGCGCTTTATCTTGCCCTGCTTTGTGATGCAGATGAATATCTTGTTCTCCGCAAAATCGGAAGATTTGAGCATTACCGCAACTTTCTCGTCCTCTTCGAGCTGTATCAGGTTCACAACGTTGGTGCCCCTGCTCTGGCGGGAGCCTTCCGGCACCTCAAAGCAGCGTATCTTGTGCATATTGCCCTTGTTGGTGATGAACAGCAGATTATCGTGGGACGAGGAGATAAACACGTTCTCGATGAAATCCTCGTCACGCTGCTTGATGCCGGAAACGCCCTTGCCGCCGCGCTTCTGGAGATTATATACCTCAACGGGCTGGCGCTTCATGTAGCCGAGGTTGGTATATGTCAGCACACATTCCTCTACGGGGATGAGGTCTTCGATATCGACTTCGCCGCTGACCTGCTCTATCGACGTGCGGCGCTCGTCACCGTATTTCTTCCTGATAACGTCGAGTTCCTCACGGATAACGGCATACACTTTCGCCTTATCGGAGAGTATCTCGATAAATCCGCCTATCTTGCCCATTATCTCGGAAAGTTCCTCTTCTATCTTTTCCTTTTCAAGACCCGTGAGCTGTCCGAGACGCATCTGCACTATCGCGTCCGCCTGCGCTTCGGAAAGTCCCGTCTCGTGCTCGAACACGATATTCTTGTATTTCTCGTCCATAGCGCGGGTGAGCAGCTGACTGAGGTCGGCTTCCTTAAAGCGCTCCATGAGGCGCTCCTTGCCCTCCTGCACCGTTTTGCTCGAACGCAGTATGGCGATAACTTCATCTATGTTGTCGATAGCGAGCATGAAGCCTTGCAGCAGATGTGCGCGGTTCCTTGCACGCTCAAGGTCAAAGCGAGTACGGCGCTCTATTACTTCCACCTGGAAATCGAGGTAGCTCGTGAGCATATCCTTGAGCGGCAGCACCTTCGGTTCACCGTTCACGAGGGCGAGCATTATAACGCCCACGGTGTCCTGAAGCTGCGTGTAGCTGTAGAGCTTGTTGAGCACGACATTCGCGTTCGCGTCGCGCTTCAGCTCCATGACTATCTTCATGCCGTTGCGGTCGGATTCGTCGCGCAGAGTGGCGATGCCCTCAACGCGCTTGTCGCGCATCAGTTCGCCTATGGATTCGAGCAGTCTGGTCTTGTTGACCATGTACGGTATCTCGGTGACAACTATGCGGGTATGTGTCTTTTCCTCGATGATCTCCGCACGTCCGCGCAGTGTTATCTTGCC
>CAMHBE010000006.1 GCA_946183095.1 uncultured Clostridia bacterium
AAAATAATAGTATAATATAATTTAAACAATTTGCGAGATACCGCAGCCCGTCAAGCCGTCTGCACACTGCCGGATGCCCGTACAGAGGCATTCCCGCCGGACGTCCGAGAATGCGGCTCAGCAATGCTATAAAAGGAGAAGAACTCATGAAACTGAACGGACTGACTTCACAGGAAGTCGAAGAAAGCCGCAGGAAATACGGCGCGAATACGCTCACGCAGATACCGCCCGATCCGTTGTGGAAAAAGATACTCGAAGGATTCAAGGATCCGATGATAATGATACTGCTGGTGGCACTCGTGGTGCAGGTGGTATTGTTCGCTCTCGGCAAGGCTGAATGGTTCGAGCCGGTCGGCATACTCGTCGCAATACTCATCGCAAACGGCGTTTCCTCCATAAGCGAGAGCAAACAAGAAGGCAAGGCTTCCGCGCTCAAAGCCGAGGAAGAAGCCAAAGAAATGGCAAAAGTCATGCGTGACGGCAAGCTCGCCGAGATACACGTCAGCGAAGTCGTTGTCGGCGATATCATCTTTTTGCAGGCAGGCGACAAGATCGCTGCCGACGGTGAGATCGTCGAGGGCGCGGTAAAAGTCGATCAGGCCGCACTCAACGGCGAGACCGAAGAAGCCGAGAAGATACCTATGACAGACGCAGATAAGCCCTACGACATCAAAGACCTCGTAAATAAGCACTACGCTTACCGCGGGACTGTCGTATGCGGCGGCGAAGCTCACATGGAAGTAAAGGTTGTCGGCGATAACACCCTGTTCGGCGCACTCGCGCTCGAAGTTCAGGAAGATACCCGTCCAACTCCTTTGCAGGTAAAGCTCGCAAAACTCGCAAAGCAGATCTCCACTTTCGGCTACATCGGCGCTATCGCGATAGTTGTGGGAATACTCATAAAGACGCTCGTTACCGGCGAGATACCGCAGGATGTATGGGCATGGATAACGCTCATCATGGACGCTGTCACGGTCGCCGTTACCGTCATCGTGTGCGCGGTGCCGGAAGGTCTGCCGATGCTCACGTCCATTCTCCTCTCGTTCCAGAGCATGAAAATGGCTAAGGATAACGTCCTTGTCCGCAAGATAAACGGTCTTGAAACTGCCGGCAGCTTATCGCTCCTGTTCAGCGACAAGACAGGTACTATCACAGAGGGCAGACTGTCCGTTGTGGAGATGTCCACAGGTAATGTAAAGATCTTCAAGAAGATAGACGAACTCCCGCCGGCACTCAAATTCGACGTTCTGACAGGTATCGGCGTGAACAACAGCGCTTCCGTCAGCAACGGTCAGATAATCGGCGGCAACAGCACAGACCGTGCGCTCATGACTTTCGTTGCCGAGCAGAAACTCGATGACCAGCTCGCAAGAGAGGACGTTAAGGCGTTCAACGCTTTCGACTCCGCAAAGAAATACTCCAGCGTCACAATGACCACCGGCGGCAAGACCGTCACATACATCAAGGGTGCTCCCGAACGCATAATAGAGCGCTGCTCACACTATATCGACGAGAACGGCGATGTTAAGGAACTTACCGAAAAGCCGTTCCTCATGCAGTACGTTGACGGTCAGGCGGGACGCTCCATGCGTCTGCTGGGCGTTGCAAAGGCAGACGGCGAAGCTGCGCAGGTCGAGACAGGCAGCGGGCTCACACTCGTGTGTGTGCTCAGCATCCGCGACAACGTCCGCAAGGAAGCCGTTGACGCTATCAAGGAAGTCCAGAACGCCGGCATACAGGTGGTTATGGTAACGGGCGACCGCAAGGAGACAGCCTGCGCTATCGCAAGAGAAGCGGGACTGCTCACACAGCCCGACGATGTTGCCCTCACTTCCGCGGAGCTTGCCGAAAAGAGCGACGACGAACTCAAAAAGATACTCCCGCATCTGCGAGTGGTTTCCCGCGCTCTGCCTACCGATAAGAGCCGCCTTGTGCGCAACGCTCAGGAACTCAACCTCGTTGTCGGCATGACCGGCGACGGCGTGAACGACTCCCCCGCACTGAAAAAAGCCGATGTGGGCTTTGCAATGGGCAGCGGTACGGAAGTTGCAAAAGAAGCCGGAGATATCACCATTCTCGATGACAACTTCTCGTCTATCGAAAAGGCGATACTCTACGGTAGAACGATGTTCAAGAGCATACGCAAGTTCCTTATCTTCCAGCTCACGGTCAATGTCGCGGCAGTGCTTATCTGCTTCCTCGGACCAATGCTCGGCGAGAACGTCATACTGACAGTTATACAGCTGCTCCTCATCAACCTCGCAATGGATACTCTCGCGGCGATAGCGTTCGGAAGCGAACCCGCGCTGAAAGAGTATATGAAGGATAAACCAATTCCGCGTTCGGAGAGCATCATCAGCAAGAAAATGTTCGCAGAGATACTCATAAGCGCACTGTATATCACTTTCATCTGCCTCGGCATACTGTTCATCCCGCCTATCCGCGGTCTATTCGGCGACGTGGATGTGACATACCTCAAATCCGCGGTATTCGCGACATTCATGATGGCGATAGCGTTCAACGGCTTCAATGCCCGCACAGAGCACGTCAATGTGTTTGAAGGCATCGGAAGGAACAAGAACTTCCTGCTCGTAATGCTCGCTATCTTCGCGGCACAGTTCATCTTCGTAACTTTCGGCGGCGAAGTGCTCAGCGTTGAACCGCTGACACCCATGGGCTGGTTGTGGTGCGTTATCTTCGCAGTGCTCGTCATACCGATCGACATGATAAGAAAAGCTATCACAAAGGCTGTAAGCAAGAAATAAGGAGGACAGACAGATGAGCGTAAATCTCAGCAAAGGTCAGAAGGTAAGTCTTACAAAGGAAAGCGCCGGACTGAAACGTGTAATGGTAGGTCTCGGCTGGGACGAGGCTCCCGGCTACAACGACACCATAGACTGCGACGCAATGGCGTTCCTGCTCGGCGCAAACGGACAGATCGCGCAGCGTCCCGACGTTGTATTCTTCAACAACCTGAAACACTTCTCCGGCTGCGTGGTGCATCAGGGCGACAACCTCACGGGTGCCGGCGAGGGCGACGACGAACAGATACTGGTAGATCTTGCAAATCTCCCGGCGCAGTATGACCGCATCGCCGTGCTTGTCAGCATTTACAAGGCACGGGACAAGATGCAGCATTTCGGGATGATAAACAATGCGTTCATCCGTCTTGTGGATGCGGACACGAACCGCGAGCTCTGCAAATATAACCTTACCGAAAACTACTCCGGCATGACCGCTATGGTATTCGGCGAGGTCTACCGCCACAACGGCGAGTGGAAGTTCAGCGCTATCGGACAGGGACTTCAGGTATGGGCAGTCGCCGATCTTGCGGCAAGATACGGGCTCGACCCCTCTGTCTGGGCAAGAAAATAAGTATATGTTCACAAACACATATAGGTAAACGGCAGCAGTTTCCGCACTTTCCACCGCAGTCGGCGGCAGAAAGTACAGAGTTATCATGCCGTTTGCTATAGTTCAAAGGAGGGTAAAAATATGCCTGTTAATCTTTCAAAAGGTCAGAGAGTTTCGCTTGACAAGACCATGAGAATGGCGCTTGTGGGACTGGGCTGGGATCCGAACAAATATGACGGAGGCTACGACTTCGACCTTGACGCGTCGGCTTTCATCCTCGGCGCAAACGGAAAAGTCGCAAAGGACGAGGACTTCGTATTCTACAACAACCCCGACTGGAACGACCACACTATCTGGTCAACGGGTGACGACCGTTCCGGCGGCAACAGCGAGGAAGGCGACGATGAGCAGATCTTCATTGATTTTGAGAAGATACCTCCGAGCGTTGACAAGATCGCCATTACGGTAACTATCCACGAAGCGGAAGAACGTCACCAGAATTTCGGTCAGGTCTCCAACGCATACGTCAGAGTTGCAAAGATAGACAGCGAGGAAGATACCGAAGGCGAGACAGTCATTCGTTTCGACCTTGAAGAAGATTTTTCTATCGAAACTGCACTCGTTGTATGTGAGATCTACCGCAAGAACGGCGAGTGGAAGTTCAACGCGGTCGCTGCCGGCTATCAGGGCGGACTTGCCGCGCTGTGCCGCAGTTTCGGCGTAGATGTGTAAGTTGTACGGGCGGAGACTGCGGGCACTGCCCGCACCCGCAAGGGGACTCGCGTCGTCCCCTTGACCCCGGCGGCAGCCCGGCGCTGCACCGATAACTGTAACAAGGAAGCAGCTGCTCCGCAAAAAGACCGCATGATTTGACAGTTCGTACAGACCGTAGGGCGCTCTACTCTATGGTCTGTTTTGCAATAAAGCTTTCAGGTCACTTTCTCAACGCTTTCGCTTCCTTTGTCGCACAAAGGAAGTGGGTCAGGAGTTTGAGGATAGGGCAACGCCCTATCCTCATGTGGCTCGCCCAAATGCGAGACACGGATCTCAAGCGGCAGCGGTCTCTCTACTTTTCCGGAGGTGACACCCGTTGATAAATGTATCTCACTATGAGCGCTCCACGGAGCTGCTAGGACCGTACACCCGGTTCGTGATATGGGTACACGGGTGCTGTTTCGACTGCCCGGGATGTCTGGCGCAGAACACGCGGTTCGGGGAATACGAGACTGCGGACTGCGCGGAGCTTGCGGAGATGATCGTGCAAAGCGGCTGCGAGGGCGTAACGATAAGCGGCGGAGAACCCTTTTTACAGGCGGGGGAACTCGCCGGAATGCTGCGTATCGCAAAACACTCACGGGATATCGGGGTCATCGTTTATTCCGGCTTCACACTCGCGGAGCTTCGCGAACGCCCGGACGCGGGGGAACTACTCGCACTGTGCGACATACTCATCGACGGGCGGTATGTCCGGGAACTCGATGACGGACGCGCGTATGTGGGTTCCTCAAATCAGACGATCCACTACCTCACCCCGCGCTATGAGCAGATCGGGCGGGAATACTACGCGGCAGAAAAACGCAGATGCGAGATAAAATTCACAGAAAAGCAGGCTGTGCTGATCGGAGTCCCGTCGGCTGGCGTGCTCGAAATGTGGCAGAAAATAAAGAAAAAGGCTGGTAATGAGCTATGAGCACCGAGATCGCGGGCAAGGACTCCGTTAAGCTGAACATACTGAACGAAGCACTCGGCGGCAGTGCCGCGCTGACATTCTCCGTCGGCAGCGGCGCACCTTCCGACTACAGAACGCAGATACACAGGGACGGCGGGCAGGTCTTTATGTTTGGCAACTTCACCGTTTCAGAGGAATCCGCCGGCAACTTCATCAAGATACGCCCGAACTCAGTCGGTCAGGCTCTTACCGTTGACATAAAGCTGAACTCCCCCGTGCCCGATAAATCGGCAGGGATATTCAGAAGCGCGACAAAAAGCATCACCGAGACTTTCGCGGTGACTGACAGCTCCGCAAAGCTCGAACTCGTCCCGAACGGCAGTTCCTATACCGTGAAGCTCACCAACGCGGGGGATGCCGACCGTGCGGAATTGCAGGAAATACAGCAAAAGACCGCCGAGGTGCAGCAGAAACTCTCAGAGCTGCAATTGCAAAAACAGCAGGCGGCGGATAAGCTGCAAAAGCTCGAAGCAGAGTTCAGCAAGGACTATAACGCATATAAAGCCGAACTTGACGGGCTGAAAGAGCGCACCGGCATAGACGAAAAAGTTCTCGGGTACTACAAAGACAAGGATATAACCCCCACGGAAGAACTGCTGAAAGAGGCGGCTGCAAAGCTGGGCGAGGCGGAAGCCCAGATAAAGCTGTTCATTGAAGCAAAGCAGCGGAAGACGATAGAGATAGAGACCGAGATACGGTCGAACAAGGTGTAACGCGCAATGGACGAGATACGCATACTACAACAGGAGACTGAGCAGCTCCGCGCACAGGTCGCATTGCAGAACGAACAGGCACGCCGTGCCCGCAATGAGCTTGCAAACGAGAACCGGCGGCAGCTTCAGCAGCTTCAGGCGCAGATGCAGGACGCGGTGCGGCGGCACGACACCGAAGCACAGGCGAGATATGAGCGGCTCCTCGAACAGCACAAGAATGCTCTCGAACGAGATATGCGCTCGGAACTCGCTAAGTCGGACGAGCAGTACGGCAGGCTCGAACAGGAAGTCCGCCGAAATGAGCAGAAGCTCGAACAGAAGAACCGTGAGCTTGAACAGGCGATAGAGGAACTGAAAAAGGATACGTCCCGCAGGAACGAGGGCAGCAGCACCGAAGCGCAGTCCTACATCGACAAGGCTACAGAGACATACCGAGTTATAAACGCAAAGCCACACAAGAAGTTCGCGCCGAACAGGCTGAAAATATACACGAACTCGATACAGGACAGCCTGCAGCTGATGAAGGCGGGACTGTATGAAGCGGCGGCGGCTGTCGCGATATCCGCGCGGTCGGGGCTGGAACGTCTCGGCTGCACGATAGATGACAAAGAAGCGGAGTGGGAACGCACATACGATCTGTTTGCGATGAAGCTGCAATATCTTCGCGAAAAAGCGGAACAGGAGATCGCCGACTGGCAGGATCATGTTCACATCACAGGCGGCGAAGCGCAGAAAGCGCTGAGCACAGCCGAGATAGCGTACTGGTCGCGGGGGGAGTACACGTCGGTGCTGCAAACACTTGACAGGCTGACCGACATAGACCGCGGTATTTGCGGGAAACCCCGCGCGCAGTACATGAAGCAGGCTGATAGTGTTTCGGAGGACGACCTGAAAAGGTTCATAGCCGAAACGGAAGAAGCCGACAAGAAGCTGGCACAGATGCGGGAACTGTACAAGAACCGCTACACCGCGTCATGCGAGCGCGTGGAATGGGGCGAACAGCTGATAGATTTCATGACGGGCGAGATAGATCTTGAATTTATCGAGCGGCTGACGGGTCATCGCAAAGCGTCGGCGGAAGTTCTCGCGTCGAAGGAGCATACCGACTATGTACGCATGATACTCGGCGACCCGTCAATAAAAGAGGATATGCGTGAATGGCTTCGCATAGTGTTTGAAAATGCGGCAGGTGCGCGGATATATATTTACATCACCCCCGTTGAGTCGGGCGCAAACGTTGTGAACCGCATCATAATGCACATTGAGCAGGGCGGCAGAGTGCGTGAGGAGTACAGCCGCGACATCTACGCCCATATCATAGAAGCACTCGGAGTTGACAGCGAGGTGGTGAACTACGCCGCCGATGTAAAGGAACTCACCGTCAGCACAAACAAAGCCTTCCGGGAAACAGGCAAAGACCTTGAGAGAGTGACCGGAGCATGAGGGCAGTGCGCCGCCGAGAGGTGAGAAAGCCGCTGCCGCTTGAGACCGCGCATTCGCGCATGAGGAAGAGACCTTGTCTCTCCCTCAAACTCCCTCACTACTTCCTTTGTGCGACAAAGGAAGCGAAAACGTTACAATATATCGTTAAATGCCGATATTATTATCGCAGCAATAGATCTAACTGTCGGTAAACAGAACGTTTGAGAGAAAACGCAGCGCTTTTGTCAGGCTTATGGACAGCAAAACTGTATTGAGCCGCTGAAACTCATATCTTCTATCTGTCCGCTTTCGGTTCCTTTGGCGTCCAAAGGAACCGGGTCGGGAGTTTGAGGGGAGGGCAGCGCCCTGCCCTCATGCGCGAATGCGCGGTCTCAAGCGGCAGCGGCTCTCTCACGGCTGCGGGTCTGTCACAGGCTGCGGGTCTATCACAGGCTGCGCGCACTATACTATAAAAAGGAGCACAACACGACATGAGTGGAGAAGCAGGTGGACTTATACTATTGCCGCTGGCGCTGGCATCTTTCCCGGCGCTGCTGGGCGGTCTGCTGGTAGTCGGGGCAGTATCGGCTGCGGCATCGGCAGTGAGCGCGGGCGTAAGACGCAGCCGCCGCAGAGAAGAAGAAAGACAGGCGCAGCAGCAGGCATGGGAGCGCCGCAAGGCACAGGAGCAGCAGCGCCGTGATGAGCAGATGCGGCAGCAGGCGCTTCGCACGAGCGGGGTGAATGCCGACCTTACCGACATACGCTCGCAGATGCACGCAAGCATGGATGAGCAGAACAGGCTATACAGCGAAGCCGAACAGCAGATGTTCAGGGAACTCGACGCACAGCGCGAGGAATTGCAGCGCACAGCGTCGCAGAATGACCCGGAACTCTACAGAAACTATATCGCTTCGATGCAGCAGACCCGCACACAGATGCTGAACCGCGTCGAGCAGGTGCGCACCGAACGTGATAAGGCTTACCGCGAAAAGATATCGGCAAGCATGGCGGATATCACCGCAAAGATGAATAAGCAGTATTCCGCAAACATGGGTGAGATCGAAAAGCTCAAAGCCGATGCCGCACAGAGAGAGGAACTTGCAAAAGAAACTGCCGACCTCTACCTCACCGAAGCACAGAATGTCATCTCTGCTCTCGCCACCGACCATAACGGCAGAAAATTCCTTCCGCGTCAGGTGAAGATACTCACCGAGCAGTATAATCAGGCAGTGGAGCTTTACCGCAAGGGCAAGTATGAAAGCGCAGTCGCAAGCGCTAAAGACGTTACCGTCGGCGCACTCGAAGAAACGTTTGAAGCCGATATGAAGCAGCAGGAGTGGGACAGCGCCTATTCCCTCGCGCTCGCTCTTTCCGAGGAAGTCAAGGCTTTCCTCACCTCGCAGGAGACAGTTACAGCCGAGGCAAAGCAGTACGCCGAGCAGCACAGCGGCAAGACATTCGAGGACGAGATCGTCGGTATGCGCATAGCCTCCTACACCGGCAGGATGCCCAACGGCAGCACCCGCTATGATGAGCTTTATTACCGTATAACAGAAGTGTATGATATACTTCACGGCGGGTTCAAGGTGCTGAGCACCACAGAACTGCACGAGTACGCGGAAATGCTCAACAACGAGCTTTACCCCGCTGCCGCAAAGTGCATCAGCGACGGCATAATGAACATGAACAACGCTTTCTCGCGTCAGAACATGAGCGAGGAGATAATAGACTTCTTCGAGGAGCATAACTTTGAGTTCAGCGGTTATGCCTACGAAAACGGCGAGCATGACAAGGCTCTGCATATTGGGCTTGCAAACGAGGAGACGGGCGAGGAACTCATCGTCACCCTTGCGCCCGAACTCGTCAACGGCGATGTGCAGACCCGAGTTGACCTCAAACAGATAGCCGGCGAGGAACAGAACGAGGAACGCCGTGCGTATTACCGCCGGTGCGTTGAGGATGTCGTCAAGGGCAGCAACCCCTACGCCAAAGTCGATATCAAGTGCAATAAGGCAACTCAGAACAAGCTCTCGTCCGACACGAGGATAAAAGGTATGCTGAAAACAGACTGATTCCTGTGACGA
The DNA here is from genome assembly GCA_946183095.1 of uncultured Clostridia bacterium. Lineage (GTDB taxonomy): Bacteria > Bacillota > Clostridia > Oscillospirales > Ruminococcaceae > Ruminiclostridium_E. Next base: position 9,306 of record CAMHBE010000006.1, read on the forward strand.
CGCACTTTGAGAAGATACAAGGCATCTCCCCGCTCCGGCGGGGGAAAATGCCGTAAGGAGAAATAAACATGAGTTCAGTATTCGAGCGCCCGGAACTTAACAAGATATTCCTGATATACGGCGACCTCGACGATATGTTCATGTCACCCGACCTGCAAAAGAACAACTTCCGTGTGTTCCTCAATTCCTACCTGCGCAGTATCGGCTATGAACGTATCGTTTTTTATTCCGGTGCAAAAAATATGGGCAAGTACGTTCTCGATGACAAGAGCGCTCTTCTTGCAATCAACAAGAACAAAGGAAAGCAGGTCGGGGAACCCTCCGCAGTGCAGCAGAACGGCACAGAGACGCAGACCGCCGGGAATACCGCACCGCAGGAAAAGCCGAAGAAGAAGCGCCGTATCATGACACCGAACGTTCATGGGGGAAATACGCAGACGGCACGGAATACACAGGCGACACAGACGGCGCAGACGACTCAGGCGGCGCAAAACTCGCAGACGGTGCAGAATACGCAGGAAGCGCAGGCTTCGCCCGTTCAGCAGCCGGCGGCTGCCGCACCGCAGAACGTCAAGGGGAATGCAAAGCTGATATACCGTCAGCCGAAAATAACGGCGGAGGATTTCCTTGCCGAAGCGAAAAAACTGATGTCGGACGCGTCGGTCAAAACGGCGATAGTGTTCCCGTTCTTTCAGGATTTCGCCACCGACAGCTCCGCGCCGCTCCAGCAATACTCCGAGCTTCTCTCCCACCTATGGGATGAATATACGCTGGTGACGAATGAAAATATATGTATCTTCCTTGCTCCGCAGATGAGCGCGGAGCAGCTTTCGGGGCTGTTCGACACCCTTGCCGTGGGGAATGTGTTCCGAAGCAGGTTCTTCAACGACAACGGCACTGTGAACACGAGCTGCACCGTACACGTCGGCTTGCCGAACCGCGACGAGTTCGTGTATATGCTGGAATATCTGCGGATCGTCGGCGACGAGGGAAAGCGCCTGACTTACAGCATGGAGGATATGAGACAGGCAGTATCGTCGCTGATGTATCAGAGCCGCGAAGCCGACCGCGAGGAGAACCGTGCAGGCTACCTCAGCGCGGTGTACGAGAACATCGTGCGGTATATGCAGTCGCAGACCGGCGATACCGTGCCTTTCGGCGAGAACGCGGTAAAGGCGATATACGGCAGTACGGGCGGGAACAATGCCGACCCGCTCGAAACGCTCATGACCACACGCGGGTGGGAGAATGTCGCAAAGCGCGTGAACGAGATAGTCACCGACTATAAGCTGAAAAAGGAACGAGCAATGCGGGATATGCCGCAGACCGAGGAAGTTTCGCGGCTCGTGCTGTCTAATGAGCGAATAGATGTTCCGGAGGACAAAGCGTCGTTTGATTATCCCGTGCCGCATTTCGTGATAAAGGGCAGCCCCGGTGTCGGCAAGACCACCGTGGTGCGGCTTATCGGGCAGATATTCTACGAAGTCGGCATACTAAAAAAGGGTATGACGATAGAAGCCACCAGCGAAGACCTCGTTGACCGCTACGTCGGCGGAACTGCAAACCGCACCCGCGGCAAGATAATCGAAGCGCAGGAGAGCGTACTGTTCGTGGATGACGCGTACTCGCTGCTGGACAAGTCCGAGAACGGCGGGAATTTCTCAAAACAGGCGATAGACGAGATAGTGGCGGCAATGACGAACACCAAGCAGTACCGCTTCTGTCTGATAATGGCGGGATATCCCGAACCTATGGACGAGATGCTCACGATGAACGCGGGGCTGTCGAGCCGTTTCGGTGTATCTAACATTCTCACGATAGACGACTACACGCCCGACATTTTAGAGGGCATCTTTGTGAAGAACTGCACAAAGGACGGGTACAGGTTTGACGACGAAGTTTCCGCGCAGAAAGGGCTGTTTTTTGCGAACCTCTACTCACAGCGCGACCGTGCGAATTTCGGCAACGCCCGTGACGTGGTGGCTATCGCCAAAGACGTGAAGATGCAGTCTTCTCTTCGGGACGACAATGCCCGCATCATCACGAAAGCCGATTTCGGCGCATACGGGAAATATTTCGAGAAGCACGGCGCGGATTCGCTCGACGACATCTACGCAAAACTCGACAAGTACGTCGGTCTGGACTTTGTGAAGAAGATATTCGAGGATGTGCGCTATGAGCTGCTTGACGCGGAGGACTGCAAACGCCGCGGCATTACGCCGGAAGTGTACCCCGATCATTACATATTCGCCGGCAATCCCGGCACCGGCAAGACCACCGTTGGCAAGATGCTCGGCGAATTCTATCATGTCATGGGAGTAATGGGCAGCGCGGAGACGATGTTCGTTGACGCATCTGAGCTTATCGGCAGTCATGTGGGGGATTCCGCGAAACGCATGAATGACAGGATACAGGAGGCTGTCGATCACAACGCTGTTCTGTGCATCGACGAAGCCTATCAGATAGCGGACAGCGCCTACGCGTCGGAGATAGTGGGTGCGATGATGACGCGCATGACGGAGAATGCCGCCGACCTGAAAATGATATTCTGTATGTATTCAAACAGAGTGGAAGATTTTCTGAAGCTGAACGCAGGTCTGTCAAGGCGCGTCAGGATAGTGGAATTTCCCGACTACACTCCCGACCGCCTCACGATGATATTTGACAGGATGATAGCCGCGCAGGGGCGCACTGTAACAGATGAAGCGCACCGCCTTGTCTCGCTGATAATGGAGTACAAATACAACACGCGCACGGAGAGTTTCGGCAACGCGGGCGACGTGAAGAATTTCGTGAACGATATGCGAAAGAAGCTGCTGCGGCGCGTCAGCGGGATATCAGACCCGTCAGTGAACAAATACGAGTACACGAAGGACGATATCCCGGAGGATATGCTTGACGCGATAAAGGATATGGTATCGCCGCGCACGTTCGATGATATAATGCGCGACCTGAACGAGCAGATAGGGCTGTCGGAAGTCAAGGACATAATACAGCAGAAGCGCGAGGAACTTATCTATGCGCAGAAGAGCGGGCGCTCGACATACGACATCATGCCGGGATATTACTTCTTTGTGGGAGCTCCCGGCACCGGCAAGTCAACGAGCGCGAAGCTGTTCGCGGAGTGCCTGCGCGATCTCGGCATCGTAAAGACGGATAATTTCTACAACTGCACGGCAAAAGACCTTATCGGGCAGTATGTGGGTGAAACGGATAAAAAGACCTACGAACTGCTGAAAAAGTCGATAAACGGCGTGCTGTTCATTGATGAAGCCTACAGTCTCTCATACGCCGACGATCAGGGCAGCGGCACGAGCTACAAGAAGGAGGCTCTCGAACAGCTGATAGCGTTCATGGATGATCCCGACCACCGCAAACGCTGCTGCATCATTTTAGCGGGGTATGAAAAGGATATGCAGGGCTTGTACCGTTCCAACAGCGGTATGCGCTCCCGTATAGAAGAGGTGCATTTCCGCAGCTACACGCCGGATGAACTGTACCGCATATTCGCGCTTTTCTGCAAAAAAGGTGGGCTTGCGATATCCGAAGGGGTCGAGGAGCACTACATCCCGATATTTGCAAAAATGACACAGTGCGAGTATTACTCAAACGGGCGCACCGCCCGCACGGTCTATGAAAAGACCGCCGCAAAGCTCCGCCGCCGCGTGGTATATTCGGAGAACATCACCCCGCAGCAGGCAGCAACCATAACCCTCGAAGATACCCTCACCGAGCAGGAGTGCCTCAGCATAGTGAGCGTTGAGAGCTGAGAGAGGGCGCTGACGCTTGAGAGGGTGAGAGAACGCTGCGCTTGAGAGGGTGAGAGGGCGCTGACGCTTGAGAGTTTTGCCCTGCGCGGGCGGCGCCACGCTCGGCGTGGAGACGTTACACGCCGCGATAATGCTGATGAGACTTGCAAGCGGGCAATATGCGGCGCGCTCCACATCGGATTTGCAGAAACGCAGGAAGATGCTTCCTACATCACCGGGTTCAGACAATACACGAGACTTGCAGGTTTTGGCAAGCGGCAACTTAGCAGCATTCTTTTCCTTTCTTCGGCTAATTCATGCTTGCCTTGTAGCGCGGCAACTTAGCAGCATTCTTTTCCTTTCTTCGGCTAATTGCAACCTACAGCAGACGGCGGATGTTGTCAAGGGAGGCTCCGAAAAATTTTTCACACAGATAACCGAGTGAAAAAATTTTTGGACACCCTTGACAACATCTGACGGGCTGCGGTATAATCGCAATGCCGAAGAAAAAAAGACGCACAACACTGTTTTTTACGCCGCACCCTCTGTCGGATATATAAAAAACTTGACAAAAAAGCAGAAAAGTGCTATAATTTATCGGTAATTTTCAGATAAAGGAAGATAGTTGTGAAAAGAGAAGATCTCAGAAATATTGCAATAATCGCTCACGTCGATCACGGTAAGACCACCCTCGTCGATGAAATGCTCAAACAAAGCGGTATCTACCGCGAAAATCAGGCTGTTGTCGAACGTGTCATGGACAGCAATGACCTCGAACGTGAACGCGGTATCACCATTCTCGCAAAAAATACGTCCGTTAAGTATAAGGATGTCAAGATCAACATTGTCGATACCCCCGGTCACGCGGATTTCTCTGGTGAGGTCGAGCGTATCCTCAAAATGGTGAACGGCGTGCTCCTGCTCGTTGACAGCTTCGAGGGAACTATGCCGCAGACAAGGTTCGTATTGCAGAAAGCTCTCGAACTCGGTCATCAGGTCATCGTTGTCGTTAACAAGACCGACCGCCCCGATGCAAGACCCAAAGAAGTCGTGGATGAAGTCCTCGAACTCCTGCTCGACCTCGATGCAACAGACGAACAGCTCGAAAGCCCCGTTATCTACTGCTCCGGCAGAAACGGCACCGCTTCCCTCGACCCCGATGTACAGGGCGAGAATTTCATACCGCTGTTCGATATGATACTCGAACATATCCCCGCTCCCGAGGGCGACCCCGACGGAGAATTACAGCTCCTCGTGTCGTCAATAGACTACAGCGAGTATGTCGGACGTATAGCGATAGGACGTATAGAACGCGGCAGCATAAAGCAGAATCAGGAAGTCACCGTCTGCGATTACCACGGCACCGTCCAGCCATTCAAGGGTAAGGTCGTCAGCCTGTATGAGTTCGACGGTCTCGGCAAGACCCCCGTGCAGGAAGCATCCGTCGGCGATATCGTCTGCTTCTCCGGTATCGAGGGCATCACGATAGGTCAGACTGTCTGCTCCACTTCCGCAGTCGAGCCGCTCCCGTTCGTGAAAATAAGCGAACCGACCGTCGAAATGACGTTCTCCGTAAATGACAGCCCCTTCGCGGGCAGAGAGGGAAAGTTCGTAACTTCCCGACAGATACGCGAACGCCTTGAACGCGAACTGCTCAAAGATGTCTCCCTGCGCGTAAAGGAGAGCGATGTCCGCGATGCGTATGATGTTGCGGGACGCGGTGAGATGCACCTGTCTATACTCATAGAAACTATGCGCCGTGAGGGCTATGAGCTTTCGGTAAGCACTCCCCGCGTGCTGTACAAGGAAATAGACGGCGTAAAATGCGAGCCTATGGAAAAACTCGTCATTGATGTTCCCGAATCAAGCGTCGGCGCGGTAATGGAGAAAATGGGCGTGCGTAAGGCGGAACTCCTCGAAATGCACCCCATAGGTTCCCGCACAAGACTGGAATTCAAGATACCGTCGCGCGGATTGTTCGGCTACCGCAGCGAGTTCCTCACCGATACAAAGGGCGAGGGCGTGCTCAATACCCTGTTCATAGGATATGAGCCGTATATGGGCGATATCCCCGTCCGCACCACAGGCTCCCTCGTTGCGTTTGAAACGGGCGTTTCCAGCGCATACGGCATCTGGAATGTGCAGGATCGCGGCATGATGTTCATTGACCCCGGCATTGACGTTTACGAGGGCATGATCGTCGGCGTTTCCCCCAAACTCGGCGATATAAATGTAAATGTGTGCAAGAAAAAACACCTCACAAATACCCGTGCAAGCGGCAGTGATGAGGCTCTGCGCCTTGTTCCCCCGAAACACATGAGCCTTGAGGAAAGTTTGGAGTTCATTTCCGATGATGAACTGCTCGAAGTTACACCGAAGTCGATACGCCTGCGCAAGCGTATCCTCGACCATGAGAACCGCGCTAAGGATGAAGCTAAACGCCGGAAAGCGTGAATAATAATAACCCCGTGTTCTGCTGAGCACGGGGCTTTGCTTTTTATTTTTTGTATTCGCTGAATGCCTTCTGGATAAGTGCTATCATAAAAAGATTGCTTTGCGGAACATCGTTAAATGCAAGACACGATGTAGTGAAGGTGCCTTTGTCTTTTTCAAGCACAAACTGTATCTTTGCTTTGACCTTTGTGTTGGAATACATACAATAGCCTGTAAATTCTACTACATCGACATTCGATCTGGTATAATCCGGCTTACCGTCACCGTCATCGTCCGGACCCTCTTGTGTGCCGACAAAATATTTCCATGTCGGAGATGAAAAGAACGCCGAAAACGCCTGTTCGTATGTTATATCGGGATATGTGTATGGCGAACCACCCTTGACTGCAAGAACATTAGGGTCATCCTTTTGGGCGATATCGGAGACAAGATCGCCTACATCACCGAACCACTGTGGGTTGTTTTTGAATATTACTATTCCGATAACAACAATAACAACAACTGCGATTATCTTGCCGACCACTGTTTTTAAAAGGTCGAGAAAACTTGAAAGCAAGTCTTTCCATGTTGTTTCGGAAGCATTGGTCGCAGGCTGAGTTGTCACAGGGCTCACAGCAGTTGTTGTCTCGAATTTCTGCTTTGTGCCGCAATTCGAGCAAAAAACCGCGTCATCCGGAAGACTTATGCCGCATTTACTACAAATCATTTTTACTCCATTCACTTATAATTGTTAAGATAGTATTCCATAGCCGCCTGAACTATCAGTGCCGTTTTGCACACACATTTATATCCCATACTATGATTATTAGTACGGGTTCCACCCCTTAATCCACCAATATTGACAGTATATTTAAATGTGTTTTCTTCGTTCTTTTTGTCGCTCGGTCTTATGTCTAAAACTATAGACGGGAAATTATTCTTTCCAAACGGAGTTTGCAGCCTTATTACATCGGGTTGAGAATTAGCGTTTTTTTTCGCCTGTGCATCTATATAGTTTATCGCACCCATTACTGCGCCTTCGAGCATTACCTCTTTCACAAGGCTATTCTTGTTTTCCCCCTCATAGCTCCATTCGTGAAAATAGGGCTGCATATATGATAGATGATCATTTAAATATTTTTTCAAATCATCAGTGTCAATATGACTGTTGATTTTGCCGTAATACTTTAAGGGACAGTTTTCAACTATGGCCATTTTGAAGAAGATTAAGCCAACTTCTCCGATTAGAATAACGAAAAAGGCAACTATATACATAATGGGGAATAAAAAGCCCAATAAACCCAATATGATTCCTATCAGTAATATTATCCAAGTAAGCTTACTGGCGAAAGGCTTACTATCAAGCAATTCTTGCGCTGATTGAAATTTTGTGTTTTCTCTGACTTTTTCGTCTAAATACCGTTTGAATTCCGGCATATCTTCAGGCTGTCCGGAAAAGGTGTTTTGACTGTGTAGATTATCGAGTTCTGAAGCTATCGATGCTTCGACGTTTTCATTAGCTATTTTTACATTTGACAGTTTTAAGCCACACTTTATGCAGAATTCCGCATCATCCGGCAGTGGCGTTCCACATTTTGGACAAAACATATTATTTTCTCCTTTGTACGTTCAACTTAGAAACACATATTTGTGTTTTCATGCTACAATTATAACA
>CAMHBE010000007.1 GCA_946183095.1 uncultured Clostridia bacterium
TAAGGTGTACCATTTCGGCGGCAAGATCCACCGTTGACATTTCGAGCGCCTCGCGTATTATATCTCTGTTTTCGGAGGGTCTCGGAGCCCCCGACCGGTCAGTTACCGCAAAGTGGTTATCCTCGTTCTGGTCAAGCCCCCAGTTGTTATCGACCTCATACAGTCCGATCATATCGGTAAGCGCTTCATAGTCTATTGTGGAGGTCTGCACATCCTCTGTGCCTGTCAGCGCACCCGTATCGTCCCTTATCTCGCGGGTCTCCACGACGAACGGAACTGTTATGTGGTTCCCCTCGTTGTCGAGCACGAACTCACCGCGTCCGGAAACGAGTTCCCAGTGGTCGCCGACGTTGGTAATGGAGAACGCGCCGTCGCGGGTGAGATAGGTGTCGCCGCGCTCATCCCGCACCATGAAGAAGCTGTCGCCGGGTATCGCGAAATCCAGAGCCTGATCGGTCATGAAGAAGGAACCCTGTTCCCACATATAGTCGGTCTTCATGATGTACTGACCGTGACCTGTCTGCCATTCATCCTCCGTTGCGCGCTGCTTTGTGTAAAGGCAGTCCGCGAAACTGGGGCGAAGCGACTTATAGCCGACGGTATTCACGTTTGAGATGTTGTGGGAATATATGTTCATGCCTTCCTGCTGAGCGATCATTCCCGACGCGCCCGTATAAAACGAAATATTCATTGTGATCTCCTTATCCGGCGGTGTTTATCCCGCCTTCCGGGGCATTTACTGCATCGAAGCGATATCCGTAGCCTTGCTGTTGATCTGGTCGAGCATTTTCAGTATCTGGCTGTTTGCTTCATACAGTCTGTGCGCCTCCATGAGCTGTGTTATCTCCTTGTTGCCGTCAACGTTGGAGTGCTCCCACGCGCCCTGTATAACGTCGTAGTATTCGGTATCCGCCGGGAACTGCTCATTGCCCGCGTAGAGCATGAGATTGTCTCCGAGCTTTTCCACGTCTGCGTCCGGCGGGATATAAGTGAGCCGCAGCGCATCCACGACCTCACCGTCCATTATTATCTCGCCCGCATTGTTTATCTCAAAGTTGTCGGTGCCGAGGAATATATCGCCGTTCTGCCCCTGCACCCTGCCGGACTTGCCGAGGATGAGATAGCCCTGACCGTCGAGCTCCCACTGACCGTTGCGGGTCTGATAAACGTTGCCGTTTTCCGCGCGTATGTTGAAGTACATATTGCCGTATATCGCAACGTCAAAGTTGCTGTCGGTATATGTAAAGTTGCTTTGTTCAAGGTTTGTCTTTGAAACATCGGCGTATGTCTGCAAAAGGTGTCCCGAAGTCTCACGGCGCTTGTTCACAAGAATAAGCTCGTCCATGAAGGTGTTCGTGATGATCTCGTCCTTCCGGTAACCTGCCGTGTTCACGTTTACTATGTTGTTGCCGATGCAGTCAAGCTGTCTCTGCTTGACTATCATGCCTTGTGCCGCATTGTAGAAGCCCCTGAGCATTCTTTCGGAGCACCTCCCGTTTTGTTGTGTTGGATGCAGCAGCTGCCGAACGCAGAGACCGCGCGTTCGCGCATGAGGACAGGGCGCCGCCCTATCCTCAAACTCCTGACCCGGTTCCTTTGTGCGACAAAGGAACCGAAAACGCTGCAATAGTTCAGATAACAACTGCGCCTTTGACAGCCGTGTGCAGAATGATACAGCGATACTTAATTTTTTATATATTCTTCGAGTGAGTGTTTCAGAAACAGCATCGCCTTCGAGTGTATCTGGCAGACGCGGGATTCCGTGATGCCCAGAACTCTGGCGATCTCGCTGAATTTCAGCTTTTCGTAGTAATACAGCGTCACGACCTGCCGCGCTTTCGGGGACAGTTCCTCGATAGCCTTCGCGATCATGTGCTTCAGCTCGTTTTCGTAAAGAGCTTTGTCCGCAAGCTCTCCGCTCTCCATGATGTCGAAGTTGTCCTCGTAAAGGAGTTCCTCGAAAGAAAGAGTGACTGCGCTTGCCGATTCCGCCATCAGCCTTTCGAGTTTCTCGCGGGAAAGTCCCATGTGTTCCGCAAGTTCGGCATTTTTCGGGTGCCTGCCGAGCTTACTGAACAGCTCGTTGTACGCGGTATCGAGCTCCCGCCCGAAATGCCGCACCTGACGCGGTATCCAGTCCTGCCTCCTCACGAAATCCACGATCGCGCCCTTGACTTTTATGTTGGCGTAAGTCTCGAATTTCACGCCGCGGTCAAGGTCAAAGGTATCTATCGCGGAAATGAGCGCTATCACGCCTTCGTTGATGATATCGTCGGTGGATGCGTATTTTATGTAGATGTTTCTGAGTGAAAGGGCTATGAGCCGTATCGTTTCAAGATAACGCAGTATTATATCGTTTCTGACATTGATGTCGCCGGTCTCTCGGTACTGCCGTATCGCTTTGACCGCATCATATTCCGCCATTTCAGCATCCGCCTCCTTACTCGCCGATGTACGGCAGCATCATGCCGCCGCTCCGGTGATCACAGCGATATGCTCCCCACCGACTGTATCTGCGTAGAGCTGTCTATCTCGCTGTACGAAAGCACCGTAATATTTTGCAGGAACTGATCTATCAGCTTCTTGAAATAAACTCTCACGATTGGTGATGTAAGTATGATGATGTTCGGTATAACGTCTTTTATCTTGTTCACTTCGTCCGTCGTCTTTGCAACTATCCGCTGTATCGTATCCGGATCCATTGAGAGATAGCTGCCCTGTTCGGACTTCTTCACGCTTGCGACTATCATGTCTTCGATGCGCGGGTCTATGGTGATGACGCGCAGTGAGTTCGCTTCCGCAAAACGCCGTGTAATGGTACGTTTCAGGGCCTGACGGACATACTCCACGATGATGTCTATATCCTTCATCGAACTTACATGGTCGCTGAGCGTTTCGAGGATAGTCTCCATATCGCGTATCGGCACGCCCTCACGCAGCAGCATGGAGAGCACCTTCTGCAGATAGCCGTAGGATATCGGGTTCGGGATAAGATCCTCCACCATGGTAGCATTGGTCTTTTTGATGTTCTCCACCATGGTCTTGACATCCTGACGGGTGAGTATCTCGCTGCAATGCTGCTTGATGACTTCCGAAAGGTGTGTTATCATGACGGAAACGGGGTCTATCAGGGTGTAGCCCGCAACGTCCGCCGCGACCTTCTTGTCCTCGCTTATCCACCTTGCGGGGATGCCGAACGCAGGCTCTATGGTGTCGATACCGTCAACGGGCATCGTGACATCGCCGTTGTCGAGCGCTAAGTAGTGGTCAACAAGGATCTCTCCGCGCGCAACTTCCTCGCCTTTTATCTTGATTATGTACTGGTTGGGGTTTATATCGGGGTTATCACGCATACGCACGGATGGTATTACCATACCCATATCCATTGCGAACTGCTTTCGGAAAAGAACGACACGCTCAATGAAATTACCGCCGCTGCGCTCGTCAACAAGATGCAGCAGACTGTAACCGAACTCCATTTCGACCTGCTCGACATTGAGCAGCTTGAAAACGTTGTCGATATCCCTGTAGTAGTCGGTATCGGTGGTCGGGCGCTGTTCCTTTGCGGCTTCGACCTGCTTTGCCGCGGCTTCGGTTTCCGCTTCCGCGGCGGTCCTCGCTTTGAGTCTCGTGAGGTATATACCTGCCCAGATCAGCACCGCACCCAGTATAGCAAGGATGATCTTCGGAAATCCCGGCACGAGCATGAGGACTATCATAACGCCGCCGGTGATGATGAATGTTATCGGGTTTCTGGTGAAGGAGTCCTTGACATCCTGGTTGAAGCTGCCCTCGCTTGCGGTACGGGTAACTACCATACCGGTAGCGACGGATATCAGCAGTGAGGGTATCTGCGAGCACAGACCGTCTCCGACCGTTGCAAGGGAGTAAGTGCTCATGACATCTCCGAACTCCATGCCGCTGACCATGCCCATTATCGCGCCGCCGATAAGGTTTATCAGCGAGGTTATGATCGACATGATAGCGTCACCCTTGACGAACTTCGTGGCACCGTCCATGGAACCGAAGAAGTCTGCTTCACGCTGCACCTTGGCACGGCGGAGCTTTGCTTCTTCATCGGTTATCGCGCCTGTGTTGAGGTCGGCGTCGATGGACATCTGCTTACCGGGCATAGCGTCGAGTGTAAATCTCGCAGCGACTTCCGACACACGCTCGGAGCCTTTTGTGATAACGAGGAAGTTTGCAAGGAATATTATAATGAAGATGATGAACCCTACTACGGGGTCGCCTCCCATGACGAACTGACCGAACGTTGCGATAACGTTGCCCGCCTGTCCCGTGCTGAGAATGCCTCTCGTCGTGGAAACGTTGAGCGCGAGCCTGAACACCGTGGTGATAAGCAGTATCGTCGGGAATATCGAAAATTCGAGAGCATCTTTTATGTACATCGTCGTCAGCAGTATTACCAGTGACAGTCCGATGTTCACGAGAAGGAGAAAGTCGAGCAGCGCTCCGCCCATTATACCGTTGAGCGGTATGATGAGTGCCAGAATGATAAAAATAACGAACACGGCAAACACGTTGCTCATCATTCTTTTAAGCATTTATCTTTCCGGACCTCCTTTTTTCTATCGCGGGGTCTCCTTCAGGGGATAACGCGTCTGACATAATTTTACCTTTGCGGCGGCTGTTTATTTTTTTCTGCTTCCGCCGTTCGCCGCACGTTCTCTTTCCTCACGCAGCGCCTTTTCGGGGACGTTTACCGTCATGCCCTTCGCGTTGTACATATCCGTAAGGATCATAGCGACTACATTGAACATCTCGGTCGGGATCATTTTCCCGAGGGGAACTTTTTCGTAGAGTTCTCTTGCAAGCGGGCGGTTCTCGGTGATATAAACGCCGTTTTCCTCCGCTATCTCTATTATTTTGAGAGCGAGCGCGTCCTGTCCTTTTGCAACGACCATAGGCGCCGGCATAGTGAATGTTTCTATATCATATTTGAGGGCGACTGCGTAGTGGGTAGGGTTTCTGACGACGACATCCGCGCCGGGCACCTGCTCCATCATTCGCGCCTGAGCCATTTCACGCTGTTTCTGCTTTATCTTGCCCTTTATCTGCGGGTCACCTTCCATCTGCTTGTACTCGTCCTTTACTTCCTGCTTTGACATTCGCAGGTTCTTCTCGAACTGATACCACTGGAAAAGGTAGTCTCCCGCAGCAACGAACACAAAGATGATGCAGAGTATCATGACTATCGAAAAAATGGTGTTTGCGATATATGTAACGGCAAAGATAGGCTCGGTATCGACGAGACTGACTATCTCGATCATCCTTGACTCTATCTGCCCGTAAACGACAAATATGACTGCCGAAAGCTCGATGATGCCTTTTACGATACCGACGACCGACTGTGCCGAGAACATCTTCTTGATGCCGTTGAGCGGATTGAGCTTCGAGAACTTCGGCTTCAGAGGCTTCATGGTGAACAGACCTTTTGTCTGCGCCATGACCGTGATCACGCTGATGAACCCGATTATCACGCACACCGGCAGCACGATGAACATACAGTCTATCGTGGCTTTAAGAAAAACATGGGTGTAGGTGCTGAGCTCATTCGTGAATTCCTCGCCGACAGCTTCAATGTCATCCGTGACGGTCTTGGTGAGCATCGCGAACATATACGAGCTGAGAACTCCGAGGGTAGCGAACGTCCCGATAATGGAGACTGCCGTGACCACCTCGTTGCTCTGGAGAACCTGACCTTCTTTTTCTCTTGCGTCACGTCGTTTTTTCGGCGTGGCTTTTTCGGTTTTTTCTTCACCCGGCAAGTTTCATCACCTCAGAGTGCCCGAGTGCCTGTACGGCTGCACGCATGGATATATCACCATGTCACTGCATGACTGTTTGACTATGTGAAGTTCTGCGCAGCCGTGTAAAGGTTTTCCCACAGTATGGAGAACAGCTTCTCCACGAACTCCGACATTGGTCTTGCAGCCGCCATGAGCGTTAGGAAGCCGATTATCAATTTGAGGTGGACATTCAGCACGAATATCTGTATTGTAGGCACCGCCTTCATGATGATGCCCACGCAGAACTCGACTATCAGCTCGACGGCAAGTATCGGCATCGCAAATTTCAGCGCGAGCTCCATTACCGTGCCCATGTACATTACGATTATATAGGTAAGATCGAGGGTGCCTTCCGTGAATTCCCACCCGATCGGTATTGTCTGATATGACAGCGAAAACAGCTTTATATAGGTCTGATGCCCGTTCGTGAGGAAGAAATAGAGTATGAAGAGGTAGTAGTAGTAATTGCCGAATACGGGCATCGTAACACCTGTAGCGGGGTCGTAAGCCTTTGCCATGCCGAGACCTATCTCGGTATCCATTATCTCGCCCGCGTACAGCAGTACCGTTATGATAAGGTTCGTAAAGAAGCCGAACACCAGTCCGATGAACAGTTCCTTTACGATCACCACAGCGAAACCGATGATACCGTTGAATTCCGGTATCACGGCGGTGCCGCCCATTGACGCGTACATGACCACCGCGAACACGACGGACATGAACGCCTTTATATTGTTCGGAACGTTGTTTCTTGCAAATATCGGGTTGAATGTGAAAATGCCCGTAGTTCTTGCAAGAACGAACAGAAATCCGATGAAGTTATTGCTTATCGTATCCCATACAAACATATACGGTCATCAGAGCCCCGTTGTCGCCATGAGATCGACGATGTAGTTGAAGAAGTCGATTATGCTCGAACACATCCACGGTCCCATCGCAAGCAGTGCAAGTGCGACGATTATCGCTTTCGGAGCAAATGTGAGCGTCTGCTCATGCACCTGTGTCGCCGCCTGCAGGATCGCTATGATAAGACCTACGAGCATTGCGATAAGAAGCGTCGGCACCGCGAGTTTGAACGCGAGGATGATCGCTTCCGTGAATATTTCAAGTACCAGATCGGCGGTCATACCGTTTCGCCTCCGTAAACGCGCTAAACATTGAACGAATTGACAAGCGTACCGACAAGCATCTGCCACCCGTCAACAAGTACGAACAGCATTATCTTGAAAGGCAGCGAGATCATCGACGGCGGGAGCATCATCATACCCATTGCCATGAGCGTCGAGGACACGACTATGTCTATGACGAGGAACGGTATGAATATCATGAATCCCATCTGGAACGCGCGTGTAAGCTCGCTCAGTATGAATGCCGGGATGACGGTCTCCAGTCCGAGCTGCTCGGTAAAGTAGGTCAGATCGTGCTCTGTCTCCTCTAAGTTCACCGGTGTGCGCTCTATGCTCTCCAGCGGTTCGATGGGCTGTATGAAGTTCTCGTCGATGACGCTCTCACGTTCGGGCTCGCCGTTTGCGGCAGCCTCGGCATCCGCCTGTGCCTGTGCGGCTTCCGCGGAAAGCACCCCGGCTTCATACACAGCATCGCCCTTGAGATCGAGCATGAACTGCATATTCGACCTTGACGTGTTTTTGAGCATGAACACCTTTAGTGTATCGCCTGTCTTGTCGAGCATCTCGTTTATGCCTATCTCACCCTTAGAGTATGGCTGGTATGCCTGCTCATTTATCTGCGTGAAGGTAGGCCACATGATAAACAGCGTCAAAAACAGCGAAAGACCCATCAGGATCGAGTTTGGTGGGATCGACTGGGTCTGCATTGCATTTCTCAGAAAACTGAATACTATAACGATCCTTGTGAAGGACGTCAGCATCACAAGAAAAGACGGAGCCACCGACAGGATCGTGATTATCAATATCACTTCGAGGGTCTGTGATCCGTCAATGCCGATGAGCTGTTTTACGACAGATTCATCCGCCCTCTGAGCATCCGGGTTTTCGGCGAGTATCTCGGTCTCAGCTTCCCCCTCGGCATTTGCGAGAGCCGATGCCGTCACGCACAGAACGCCCACGAGCAGGCCGGTCACAATGAAAGAGATAAAGAACCGCAAAAACAGTTTGCTGTTCTGTTTAATTGTTTCCTTTATCATCGCCTTCGTCCTTCTTCGTGGTTTTCTTTCGGTTGAGCACCTCGGCGAGAGCTTCGGAAAACTTCATTCCGCCTGTTTCGTCGGCTGAACGTTCATTATATTCCTCCGGCGACATATCCAGCTCGGCGAGCTTCTCGATATGCTGCCCGGTAACGCCGACGAGCATGAGCTTTCCTGCGACGCTTACCACCACGAGCATACCGTCCCTGCCAAGAGACACACGGTCTATCACCTTGATCCGATTCCCATTCACATAGCCGACACCCTTGTTCAGCTTCTTCAGCGCATATATGAGCACGAAGAAGAGCCCGAGTACGCCTATGAGAGAGAATACAAGCCAGAGCCAATCCATAGGGGGATCAGCCCAGTATCTTTGTAACTGTCGCTATAATTCTGTCGGGTTTGAAAGGCTTAACTATGAAGTCAAGAGCGCCGAGCTTGATAGCTTCAACGACCATTGCTTCCTGACCCATGGCGCTGCACATAACGACCTTTGCGGCGGGGTTCATCTTCTTGATGTCCGCGAGAGCTTCGATACCCGTCTTGTTGGGCATTGTGATATCCATTATAACGAGGTCGGGCTTTTCGGCTTCATAAGTCTGGCAAGCTATAGCTCCGTCCTGCGCCTCCAGGATATTGGTGTACCCGTTCTTTGTGAGGGTATCCTTTATGAGCATTCTCATAAATGCCGCATCGTCAACCAGTAAAATCTTCTTGTCCATATCTGTTTACTCCTTGTTTATTGAATCCATAAGCTTGGATTTAATGATCTCAGTGATCCTGACTGCGAAATTATCGTCGATAACGACGATATCACCTTTTGCGATGAGGTTGCCGTTTACGATTATATCTACCGGCGCACCTGCCTGCCTTTCGAGTTCGATTATTGTACCTTGCGTGAACTCAAGTATCTCCTTGACTTTCCTTCTCGCGGTGCCTATCTCTACGGAAATTTCGAGGGGCACGCCCATGAGGAGCTGGAGGTTCGTCTTCTGCTCACCCGTGAGCTGCACATCCGGGGCATCGAAGCTGTTGAGCTGTGCGTTCTGCACGTTCATCGGCTGCGGGTAACCGCCGTAAGGCTGCGGATAACCGCCGTACTGCGGGGGATATCCTCCGTACTGGGGAGGAGGATAAGCACCGTAAGGCATCTGTCCCGGCATACCCTGCATAGGCATTCCCTGCGGCATTCCCTGCGGCATACCTTGCGGCATTCCGGGCATCTGCATACCCGGCATACCCTGTGACATATCCGGCATAGGCTGCATCCCGGGAGGCGCTGTCTGCTGAGCCGGAGCCGCCTGCGGGGACGGAGCGCTCTGTGCGGCGGGGGCGGGAGCGGGTGAAGCTTCTGCCGCCGGTTCGTCCTCCGCTGTTCCGAGCACCTTCTGCGCAATGAACTTTGCAAGTTCTATAGTGAGCACCGAGCAGAATTCCGATTTGATGACACCGTCGATCGTAAGATCGAAGTATATGGCGGCTACCTGTTCGCCGTCCTCGAAATCCTGCACCTCGCTTAGGTCAACGTTATCCATTATATACGGTGTCGGGGTCGAGATATCGACTACGATACCGAGGAAATCCGACAGTGCAGTGGCACTTGCGCCCATCATCTGGTTCATGACCTCGGAAACGGCGCTTATATTGAGTTCATCGAACTCAAAGTCAGGGGTCACCACAAGCGGCTGACCCATGAGCTGATTGAGGATCATCTGCACGTCGTCCTGTCTCAGCACCATAAGGTTGTTGCCAGAAAGCCCCTTGACATACTCGATCTTTACACAGACAGCCGGTTCGAGCTTGTCATACCTGAGCATATCATCCGCTTTGACGATCTCCACCCTCGGCGTGGTTATCCACACCTTGGCGCTCAGAAGCTCGGAGACCGCCGTTGCGGCACTGCCCATACTTATGTTCATGACTTCACCGAGGGCGTCCTTTTCCATCTCGGAAATTTCTACATTAGCCATCCGTTAAACCTCACTTCTGAACACATTTTCTATCTTCACCGCTTTGTTCTGATTATACGACCCGAGTTTCCCGTCGAACCAGATCCTGTTTCCGATCCGAAGTTTAACATTGCTCTCTATATTCAGGTCGAGCGGTATTATATCATCTATCTGAAGGTTGAGCACGTCGGATACATCGAGGGATGTTTTGCCGAGGACAGCAACGATGTTGAGGGACGTGTCGTTGAGCGCGCGCATTATGTTGTCGCGTCTCTCCTGTTCTCTTACCGCATCGAAGCGTCTTGTGCTCCTTACCGACTTGGAGACGTACTTCTGCATGAGTTCATCGAGGCTGAGCGCGGGCAGACAGATCGTGATGATCGTCTTTGTATCGCTGACCGTCGCTTCAAGCGCCACAAGTATCATGGTATCATCGTAATCGACTGCGGAATACACACGCGAGTTCGTTTCGATGTTCACGACGCTGGGGTTCACCTCGACGTACGGCTCCCACGGTTCCCTCATGAGCGCCGCCATATTGTTGATTATCTTATCTATTATGCTGACTTCTATCTCGGTGAAGTCGCGGTCGGCATCCTTGTACTCGCCGCGTCCTCCGAGCAGTCTGTCTATCAGGATATATGTAAGCGAGTTTGAGAGCTGGACTATTGCGGTGACGCTTCCGATATCGTCGTCGTGGATACCGAGATCGAGCGTTCCCATCATTACATAATCAGGCAGAGCGTTGTTGAACTCGAAGTACCGCTGTTCCTCGATAGACGCAAGGCTGACCTTGCAGTATAGTCTCAGCAGACCGGTAAGGTACGATGACAGCAGTCTCGCGTAGTTGTCGAAGATGCTGTCGAGTATCTTGATACGCTCTTTTGTGAACTTTTTAGGTGCGCGGAAGTCATACTCCTTGACATCCGCCTCTTTTGAACTTTCGACTACCTCGCCGGACATCGCACTGCTCAGCAGCGCGTCTATCTGTTCCTGCGTCAGGGTCTCAGCCATTCACCATCCACCTCTCTTCCGACTTTACGGCTCATGCCGTCATTCGGCTGCTTCCTCTGTCTCTTCGGTCTCCTCGGTCTCTTCGGTCTCTTCCTCTTCTATCTCCTGCAATATCGACTCCGGTATCTCGGATATCGGCTCGATATAGCCGGGACCGATGTATTCTTCCTCGCCATTGCCCTCCGAAGTGAGCTGACCGGAATACTTGCCGTCGAGTTCATCCATTATCTGCTGCACGGTATCGGAAACCGTGCCGCCGGAAGGATCGAGTCTGTCGATGGAATCAGTCTGTGCGTTCAGGATGCCGTAGTCATACCTCAGCTTATCCTCGATGATCTTGGTATCTGCTACCGCTTCTTCATTTCTGATTATGACGAGCTCGACGCGTCGGTTCTCCTGTCTGCCCTTCTCCGTAGAGTTGTCTGCTACGGGGTCATAGCAGGCGCGTCCTTCGGAGATGAACTTTTCGCTCTCGACGAACTCGTTGTAATCCATATATTTGAGTACGGAGCAGGCTCTTGCGGAGGACAGATCCCAGTCATTGACCGCGGAAAGTCCCGTAGAGGTATGACCCTGCACACGCATCGTCTTGATATACTGCTTTGTGGCTTTTATACCGGGCATGATGCTTTTGAGAGCCTTCTTGCCCGACTCTTTGAGCACTGCGCTGTCACCGTCGAACATTATGGAGTTGTCGAATCTGATGTTGATGCGCGATGCCGAGGTCTGCGACACCTGTATCTGGTCGGAGAACTCGCTGGACTCCGCGGCGCTCGAAAGATAAGCGAAGAGGTCGTCGAAATTTTCCGGCAGACCCATGTTGTCTTCATTCTCGTTCGCGTGAGTGCCCTCACCGCCGGGGGGCGTGTCGGTATTCCCGTCCTCGTCGCTCTTTGCAGAACCCTCATTTGTATCTTCAAGCACGAAAGGGTTCACATATTTACCCTGGCTGTTGAAGGACTGGAATATATACTGGAACTTCATCTCATTCGGCGAAGATGACGCGTAGAGCAACACAAAGAAGCACATGAGCAGAGTGACCATGTCGGAGTATGTTGACATCCATTCATCGACGCCGGTATGTATGATCTTGACTTTTTTCTTTGCCATTTTATTCCCCTGCTGCCGGCATTTTTTTGCAACACAAAAAGAAGCCGGTAATATATTATATCATAAATGTTGTCGGATTGCAATATCTTTTTTTCGTTTTTTGTGAATTTATACAATAAATTATACTGTGCGTCTTATCCGGGAGCATACCGAAACATTGCGGCAGGCATCCGAAAGGTGCGCACTGTCTGTTTTTCGTTACTACTTGGCAGCTTCTTCCTTCTTTGAGGACTTCGGGAGCATGAAGTCGAGCTTTTCCTTTATCATTCTCGGGTTGGAGCCCGCCGCTATCGCCATTACGCCCTCTATGACTATCTGCATACACAGCGCCTCGTCGTCGTGCGCATTCTTGAGCGCCGTTGCGAGAGGAGTAAAGATAACGTTAGCGAAAAGCGAACCGTAGAACGTCGTGATGAGCGCGACCGCCATCGCGGGTCCGAGGTCGCCGCCGTCAAGGTTCTGGAGCATGATGACCAGACCGACGAGCGTACCGAGCATTCCGAACGCAGGTGCAAGTGACGCACCCTTTTCAAAGAATCCGCGTGCCGATTCGTGTCTTTCCTCCATGAACATGAGCGAACCTTCCAGCATTTCTCTTACCTTCGCGGAATCGTTCGCATCGACTATCAGCATAAGGCTCTGCTTCATGAAAGGGTCGTCGCACTTGTTGGCGCTGTCTTCGAGAGCCAGCAGACCCTTGCTTCGTGCGGTGTTTGCAAATTCAACTATCTGCGCTATGTATTTCTGAGCGTCGTATTTCGGCGGCAGAAGTGCAATTTTAAAAAGTTTCGGCACTGTTTTGAGCAGCGACATGGGTGAAAGGGCGATAAGAACGCCGAATGTACCTCCGACAGTGATCGCGAGCGACGGGATATCTATGAACCAGCCGATCTGACCGCCGTTGAAGATACCGTAAAGGATAAGTCCGAAAGACACTACCCAACCGATCAAAAGTGTAATATTCAAAATGGTTCCCTCCGGTCAATTAAAATTCTGACAATATCAGTCAAATTTTGTCAATTTTACTCCGTATGGACCCGAATACACACCTACCCGCCAATTTTGCAATACGCGGCGCGGAATACATTCGGGGTCATACGGAAAGGGTGCATTCAGCTTTCCCTCGGACCCTCTCTGCCGCTTCTTGCGTGGCTGGCGCGGTTGAACGCCACTATCCTTCTCATGATCTCTTCGAGCGACTCCTGAACGATATAATTATGACCGTTCGCCATAGTGATAACGGTGTCCGGTGTCTGGACAACGTTCTCTATGCCGTTCTCGTTTATCATAATGTCTTTTCCGTTAAGTTTCGTCAAAATTACCATAATGCACCTTTTAATAACAACAAGTCTGCTCATGCGGCGGGAGCGTTCTCCCGCCGCAGAAGCTTTAAAGATTTAACGCTTGAGATTTACAAGTTCTTCGAGCATGGTATCGGATACCGTGATGACACGGGAGTTAGCCTGATAACCTCTCTGTGTGATTATCATGTCGGAGAATTCCTGCGCAAGATCGACGTTCGACATTTCGAGCGCGCTCTGTACGACCTTACCCGCACCGTCCTTGCCGGCGATCTTCACCTGAGCGGGACCGGAAGCGAGTGACGATCTCCAGAGAGATGTACCTGCCTGATCGAGACCCATGGGGTTCTCGAATGTAACGATGTCGATACGTCCGAGCAGCAGCAGTCCGTGAACCGCGTGCTGACCGTAGATCGTACCGTCACTGTCGATACGGATAGACTCCAGATCGTCAACAGCCTGTTCGGCCGCAAGACGTCCGTCGGTCATCGTAACGGTGCTAAGCCCGGTAGCGAGGTCGGAGAAGAAGTTGTCACGTCCTCCGTCAAGTCCGAGACGTTCTGTGTTTGAACCGAGAAGCGTACTGAAATCCGAGCCGTATGTGGTCGCGGTACCGCCTGCACCCGCAGCAGCGGTATAGGAGATATCGGATACTGTCTGGTATGTGTCCTGCGTGGGAGGAGTAGCTGTAGAATCCCCTGGTATCTTTATATTTGACAGCGCAGTAACGGTTATCATACGGGATTCATTGCCTTCCGCAGCCTTGGTGACAGCGTCCTGCAATTTCTGAAGGTTCGTGTTGGGCGGTACCGTGATGGTGAGCGTCTTGTCCTTCCACTTTGCAACGGGGGAAGAACCTACCGATGCGTCATATTTGAGGTCTATCTCGATAGCGTTTCCGAACTCGCCCGCTTTATCCATGGTGAACGTGAGCTCCGTCGATACATTGCTGTCACTCGGATCTTCGAGCCTTATGGTGTTGGAAGATTTGAGCGCCTGTACATCGCTGAACGGCGGGAGCGTTGCAAACGACACATCGAGCGGGAGAACTCCTTCTTCCAGTCCGACACCGCCCTGTAAGATAGCGTCATTGAGCTTGTTTTCAAAGTCGATCAGCGATTCATCAGTATAGAGCTGCTTCGCGTCCGTTATAGCGTCCTGTACAGCTGCGCTCGGCGCTGCTACCGCTGCTCCGTTCGCATCCGTCGCATTGCCTGCTATATAGTCCTCTATGAGCTGAGACAGCGCTTCATATACCGCTCTGTCGTATGCAGCCTTTTCCGCGTCGGAAGCGTTTGCTCTGTCTGCGAATGTAGGTGTTGTGGTAGCGCCGGCAGCGGGAGTGAATGTGGACGCAGCGATCGAATCGAGTTTGTTCGCGACAGTTTCGGGGACAGTCTGACCCGCGTTCTGGGTATCCGCTACCATTCCTCCCGTGAGCAGCGCGGTAAATACCGTATCGGTATAAAGCTGCTCCATTACCGTTGTGGAGAACTTTGTGAGCGCTTCGTCGCCGAATTCCTGATCGAGATCCATGTAGATAGTGAGGGTGTCGCCGGTCTTTGTGGCGTAAGGAGTGTCGGAATTCACGATAGTGAACGCGATGTTGCCCTGTTCGCCGGGAGCCGACGCGCTTATGGTAACTTCATAGCCGTTCACTCTCTTTGTGCTGCTCGCGTTGTTATCGGTAACTGCGGGAACACGAAGGTTGATGCGTTGTGACTGACCTTCCTCGATGCCGGTGGGGTCGCCCGCGACGCCGAGAACGATGTTTCCGTTCGGGTCGGCAAGGTTGCCGTAGCTGTCCACGGAGAACTTGCCGGAACGTGTATAGAAAATATTGCCGTTGTTATCCATTACCTGGAAGAAGCCTTCGCCCTCAAGCGCAACGTTGTAAACACTGTCGCTGTATGTAAAACCGGACTGCGACATGATCTGCGTAACGGTGCCGAGCTGGGAGCCGTAACCTATCTGGGTGGGGTTTCTGCCGCCGGTGGTGGTGTTACCGGAGGATGCGCCCTTCTTGGTCTGATAGTAAACGTCCTTGAAGGTGACTTCACTTGCTTTGTATGCGGTAGTATTGACGTTGGAGATGTTGTTGCCTATAACGTCCATTCTCTGGTTATGAGTTTTCATTCCGGCAACACCGGAATAGAGTGATTTCATCATAGCGGTTTATCCTTTCTTTGCCGCCGCCGCAGCCCTTCAGTCGTTCCGGACTGCGATATCCCCTTGGGGAGCATACGCTCTCCGCGGTCCGATATCATACGATAACGGCGGAATCTATGTTGGTGAATACATTTTCTTTCAGGTCGTCAGCGGACACTGTCGTGATGACGGTATTGTTCTTGACGCTGACTATGAAGGCTGTGCTGTCCACGAGGATAAGGCTTTCATCGCAGCCCTTTTCCGCCGCGAGCTCCACACCTCTGTTAAGGCGCTCTATCCTGTCGTTTTCCGCCACATCTATCTGTCTGCTCTCAAGACGTCTGATCGCGTGATTTGAAAATTCGACCTGTTTGTTTCCGAGCCGCGTTTCGAGTTCCCTCGCAAAGCTCGACGCGTCGCCGCTTTCCTGCCTTTTTTCTTCATTATTGAAGGAAGGTCGTGCGACACCCGTAGATACGCTTATTGAGTTACGCGCGGCAAGATACTCGCTTATAAGCATCTCACTTTCCTCCTTGAACTGACGAATTACTCAAAAAGCTCGTAAATATCGCTGTCGTCTTCCGCATCCGGTATATCCGCTTCATCCGTTCTTGCTGCCGGTGCTGCCGAAGCTGTCGCTGCCGCATTTGCCGTTTCGGTAACTCTGAGCACATCCGTTGCGTCATACGCGAAGCCGTTCACTACAACTCTCACATTGCCCTTTTCGATCTCAAGGGATTCAACAACGCCTTCATCCACATAGGTAGTTCCCGCAGCATCCATAGCCTGCACCACTGCTGTCTTGCCGAGTATGCCTGCCGCGAAAGCGCCGTAATCGCCTATCGTCGATGCGGAAGTCCCGTTGTCATGTATCTGTGCGACATCGCTGAGCTTGAAATTCTCGCCGTTCACATTTACCTTCGGGGTCTCACCGTTGCTGTTGACATAGTTCACAACGCCCGAAGCAGTCTTTCCGTCGCTCATGGAGACGGTAACCGTCTTTCCTACGAGAGAATTGGCGTAAGTGAGCTGCTGTGTCTTGTAGGCATCCTGCTGGTTCTGCAATGCCGAGAAGCTCGCCATCTGTGAGATGAACTCCGTATTGGATGTGGGTTCGAGCGGGTTCTGGTTCTGCATTTCCGCAACAAGGAGCTTATAGAAGTTGCTCATGGTTATGAGGTCCTTGCTGTCGTCCGTGAACATATCCTTATACTTGGCATAAGTTTCCTGCACGGAAGGGATGCTGTCAATAGTTGTTCCTGCCATTTTTTCCTCCTTACTGACCGTATTTGTCAGATGCTTTGCAGCAGATCGTAGAAGTTTCCGCCGTCGCTGTCGTCATCGGCAATTACGTCATCAGCAAGCTGTTTGTGTTC
>CAMHBE010000008.1 GCA_946183095.1 uncultured Clostridia bacterium
GTGTAAGCGTATGGCGCTCGCCACACTCGGGGCGGATAAAAAGCAAGGCTATGGGCGTATGGCGCAATAACAAAAAATTCAAAAAATATGTTGCAATAATTGTTATCTTGTGGTATAATTATACTTGTATGTTTATGCTTTAATGAATTAACAGGGGGCTGCAATTATGGGAACAGCATTTACATCGGCAGATATTCTGCTGCCGGAAAAGACAGATATGGAAAAATGGGCGGTCGCCGCGTGCGATCAGTACACCGCCGAGCCCGAATACTGGGCAAGAGTGGAAAAACGTGTGGGGGATTCGCCTTCTACGCTCGGACTGATTCTGCCGGAAGTGTATCTCGAAGAGACCGATGTTGACCGCAGAATAGACCGGATACATGATAACATGAAAAAGATGCTCGCGGACGGGATATTCAAAGAGTACAAGGATGCGATGATATACGTTGAGCGCGTGCAGTCCGACGGTATGGTCCGCAAAGGCATAGTCGGTGCGCTCGACCTCGAAGAGTACGATTACCATGCAGGGAGCACTTCATCTGTGCGTGCAACGGAAGCGACTGTTCCGGAACGAATACCGCCCCGCCTTAAAGTCAGGGAGGGAGCACTGATAGAACTGCCGCACGTTCTGGTGCTCATAGACGATGAAAACCAGACGGTCATTGAGCCGTGCGAACGTGTAAAGCGCGATGCAAAGCCGATATATGAGACTAAACTTATGGAGGGCGGCGGCAGGATAAAAGGCTGGCTGCTCGATCATCCCGCCAAAAGGAGCGTTTTATCGTCACTGGAAAAGCTCGGCGACAATGACGATTTCAACAGAAAGTACGGGCTGAAAGATTTCCCGACACTGCTGTTCGCGGTCGGCGACGGGAACCACTCGCTCGCGACGGCGAAGGAATACTATGAGCGCCTGAAAGCTGCAAACCCCGGCAAGGACTTCTCTCACCACCCCGCAAGATATGCGCTCGTGGAGATAGTTAATCTGCACAGTCCCGCTATCCGCTTTGAAGCAATACAGCGTATCGTAAAGGACGTTGATCCCCAAAAGCTGCTTGAAGCCGCAAAGAAGAAGCTCGGACTGAGCGACGAATTCACGGGGCAGCGGTTTATAGCGGTATTTCAGGGCAGGGAACAGCTCTGGCATATTCACGACAAGACTTCCGAACTGTCGGTCGGGTCGCTTCAGGATTTCCTCGATGATTATGTTGCGGAGAACGGCGGCAAGGTCGATTACATACACGGCGCGGATGTTGTGCGTCAGCTGACCAAACGTGAGAATACGATAGGGTTTATACTCCCGGATATGCAGAAATCCGAGCTTTTCCCCACCGTGATAAAGGACGGCGCACTGCCGAGAAAGACTTTCTCCATGGGGCACGCCGCAGATAAACGGTTCTACATGGAGTGCAGAAAGATAACGGAATGAACAGATCTGTTTTGAGGGCAAGACGCGCTGCGTGCGTGATACTTGCAATAATTACCGCAGTCTGTGCGGCGTTTGCTGCAATGACTGTCGGGGCGTCCGCAGGGACACTGATAAAATACGATATCAGCTATAAGGGGAGCTATGTGTATCTGACGCTGACCCCGCAGAAGAGCACGAACACAATATATTACACGACGAATGGGAAAATGCCCACAAAGTCGTCCGCAAAGTACGCAAAAAAGCTCGCGGCGAAGTCGGAAGTCACCGTGACCGCCGTTGAATACAACAGGAGCGGAAGCAAGGTCGCATCTCTGAAAGCTGTGATAAAGCCCAAAGTCTCCGCCCCCGCCATCACGGCGGCGCAGGAGGACGGGAGTGCGCGGATAACGATAAAATGCGGCACATCGGGCGCGAAGATATACTACACGACCGACGGCAGTTCCCCGACACAGAAGTCAAAGCTGTACAGCGGGAGCTTCCTGTGCAGTGACGGCGTGACCGTGAAAGCCCGCGCATACAAGAGCGGTATGAAGGCGAGCGGTGTTGCGGCATTTAAAGTGAACGCTGTCAGTCCCGAACAGCAGGTGCTCGACATCGTGAACAAAGAGCGCACATCAAGAGGACTGTCAAAGCTCGTCATGTCGGACAAGCTGTGCAGGGCGGCTGCTCTGCGGGCAAAAGAGACTGCGGTAAAGTTTGACCATACCCGCCCGGACGGCACGTCATGTTTCACGGTATTTTCGGAGTACGGCATAACCTATATGGCTGCCGCCGAGAATATTGCTGCGGGTCAGCGCTCTCCCGAAGAAGTCATGGACGACTGGATGCACTCGACGGGGCACAGGGGAAATATACTCAGTGACAGGTACGGCAGTTTCGGTATAGGGATCTACACCGACGGCGGTACGACTTACTGGGTGCAGCTTTTCACAAATTGAGGTAGCAATGACTGATAATGAAGAGATAGTGCCGGCGTGTGAATTTCATCATGTACACGACGACACATTGAAAAAAATAAGCGGGATAATGCCGGACGAGGATTCCTTGTTCGACCTTGCGGAACTGTATAAGATATTCGGTGACAGCACCCGCATCAAGATACTCTATGCGCTTTTTGAAGCGGAACTGTGCGTCTGCGATATCGCCACCCTGATAGGTGCGACGATGTCCGCTGTTTCGCACCAGCTTCGCATACTGAAACAGGCGAGCCTTGTGAAGTTCAGGCGGGATGGCAAGACGGTGTTCTACTCCCTTGCGGACGATCATGTGCGCTCGATACTCGGTCAGGGCATGGAGCACATAAGTGAGTGACTCAGAACGTATCTGACATTATACAGCGTTTTCGGTTCCTTTGGTTGCCGTTTACAGGCGCGCATCGTGCGCGCTTTGGACGGCAACCTCCACGGCATCCTGCCGTGTGTCGCACAAAGGAAGCAGTGAGGGAGTTTGAGGGAGAGACAGCGTCTCTTCCTCATGCGCGGATGCGCGGTCTTGAAAGGTGGTGATCTTGTTTTGGCAGTGCCGACCATAAATGAATTTATAGAACGCAGCAAGGTGAACTGTGAAGCGGCTGCGAGGCTTACCGTAAAAAGGCGCTTTGCTGAGACGCTGCCGGAAGGAACGACACCTGAAGAAGCGGCGGAACGTGCGCAGAAGCACCTTGAAAGTCCGGCGGGACAGAAGGAATACGCCGAAGCGCTGCACAGCGGGAAGTTCTACATCGCGCTGACCTCCGAGAACGCGGAGAAAGAGCCGCGTGTGGTGGATTCCTACCGCAAATATATCGCCGGTATGCCGCAGAAGGGCGGGAGCACCGCCGTCAGCAAGTCCGCGAAACGACGTGAGCAGCGCAAACGCAAAAAAGCCAAGGCTAAAGCGGGACACAAGAAATACTTTGAGATATACCAGTCTTTCGTTTTTTCGCCGGACGACGAACAGATCGTCATTGATACGGCGGCGGGTATGATACGCGAGTTCTACTCCGATATACGCAACATCGTCACCGGCAGAATGATGAAGGACGTTTACAGCGAATTTGTCAGCCGCGCGGTGCAGACGAAGTTCCACAGGGTGCTCAGTGACGAGGCTTCGCTCAATCCCCGCAGAACGGACGTTATAATCAGCCGCATGAGCAGGATCTACAGTTCCCTGAACGACCTTATCATGGGAACCGCCATTGATGTGATACTTGCCGATTCGGGGTATATCGCATCCACCATAAACGGCATAAAGCGGGAGTTCCTGAACGCTTACTGCCCGTCGTATCCCCGCCTTTCCCAGATGTACGATAAGCTGCGGTCGATGTTCGGACGCGAAGCCGTAATGGAGATAATACAGTCGGGCAGCGAATACCGTAAAGCCGACGCGTACATGGATAAGCAGATATCCATGATGGAAACGGCGCATGAGCTGATAATGCGGGAGATACCCGACAACGTCATTGACCTTTACCCCGGCGCGAGAAGTATGCAGCGCCACTTTATCCTGCATCTCGGTCCCACCAATTCCGGAAAGACCTACAACTCGCTGCAGGCGTGCATGAGGGCGGAAACGGGCGTTTACCTTGCACCGCTCAGGCTGCTCGCTTACGAGATATGCGAGAAATTCAACATAGAGGGCGTTCCCTGCCGCATGAAAACGGGCGAAGAGGAGATAGACGTTCCTTTTGCGTCCCACACCTCTTCTACCGTGGAAATGCTCGACGTGAACGAGCATTATGATGTCGCGGTGGTGGATGAATGTCAGCTCATTGAGGATGAGGAGCGCGGAGGCGCATGGACTGCCGCGATACTCGGGCTGGTAGCGGACGAGATACACCTGTGCGCGTCCGAAAACGCGCAGAATATCCTCGTAAAACTTATAGAGATGTGCGGCGACACCTACGAAGTCGTGTATCACGAACGCTCGGTGCCGCTGGTGCCCGACAAGAGGGAGTTTGTGTTCCCGAAAGACGTGGAGCCGAACGACGCGCTGATAGCGTTCTCCAAACGCTCGGTGCTGAACTACGCGGAACAGCTCCGCGCTCTCGGCATCCGGGCAAGCGTGATATACGGCGACCTGCCCTACGATGTGCGAAGGAACGAAGTCTCGCGCTTTATACGCGGGGAGACCGAGGTGGTGGTTGCCACCGACGCTGTGGGCATGGGACTTAACCTGCCGATAAAGCGGGTGGTGTTCCTCGAAACATACAAGTACGACGGCAGGCGCAGACGTTTCCTGCACGGCAGTGAAGTGAAGCAGATAGCCGGACGCGCCGGAAGAATGGGGATGTACGACATAGGGTATTTCAACTCGGCGGAGTTCCGGAGCGACATCATACGAAAGCTGCACGAACGCAGCCGCGAGGTGAAGAAGGCGAGACTGCGCATACCGGAGACGATAATCGCCGTGGATATGAAGCTCTCGGAGATACTGCTGCGGTGGGGAACTATCCCCGACGACGAGATATTCACCCGCAACAACGTCGAACGCGAAGTGGCGCTGAGCCGCGAACTGGAACGCTACAGCAGCGACAAACTGCTGATATACAGGTTCGTCACCATTCCTTTCTCGGAGACACGCAGGGAACTGTACGAATACTGGCTCGGTCTGTTCAGGGCGGAGCTGTATGATGACCGTTCATCGTCGGCAGCCTACTGCGGCGCGATACGCCGGGAGATAGAGACACCCTCCGACGAGCTTACCGGGCTGGAGCTCAACGAGCTCGCGTACAGAAAATGCGACATACTTTACTTTTACTTTGACAGATTCGGGATGAAGGAAGATCTCGAAGCTATTATGGATCTCAAACACACGATCTCGGCAAATATAATGGAATATCTGTCGGGACAGTCCTGACGGGAGATATGAAAAAAGATACATTTAAAAGACCCGACATGAAACAGATAAGCATAGCGGTAAGCGTTATAGTGTTTACCATACTTATGGTGTCTGTCATTATCATCATAAACTTCACAAAAGGCGAGATGCGCAGCGATGTGCTGAAACAGACAACAAATGTGGGAGTGCTGCTGCTCGGGAGCGCCGACGACCACAGCTGGAACCAGTCACATATCGATTCGCTGGACCGCGTGTCCGGTGAACTGAACCTTAAAGTGATCGTCCGCGACAACGTACCGCCTTACGGCGGCTGTCATGATGTGATACGAAAGCTCATCGAAGAAGACGACTGCAAGGTAGTCATTGCAACGTCGGTGGAATACGGCGACACCATATCGCAGGCGGCGAAGGAATATCCCGACTGCCGGTTCCTGTACACGGCAGGGCGTTCGCATGAGCCGAACGTCGGCTCATTCTTCGGCAGGATGTATCAGATACGCTATCTGTCCGGCATAATTGCGGGCAATCAGACAAAGACCGGGCATATCGGCTATGTGGGAGCGTACCCCAATTCCGAAGTGAACCGCTGCATAAACGCGTTCACGCTGGGAGTGAGGGCTGTCAGACCCGACGCTGTGGTACACGTTTCCTTCTGCAACTCGTGGGTGGATGACGAACTCGCCGCTTCGTCCGCAAATATGCTCATAGACAAGTGCGGAGCGGATGTCATAACACTGCACACGGATTCGGTATCGCCGCTTCGTGTGGCGGAGGAACGCTCTGTCTGGTCGATAGGCACAGGTCCAGATGACCCGCAGCTCTACCCGAACACTTGCCTGACCTCATGCGTGTGGGACTGGGACAGCTATTACAGAAAAGCGATACTGTCCGTGAAGCAGGGGAAGTTTCGCGGAGAGTGGCAGTGGCTCGGATATGAGAGCGGCATAATGAAGCTCACGGACCCGAAGCTGACCGGGAATGCCGCGCCCGGATATGAGGAAAAGCTGAACGCGGCGATAAAAGGTTTTGAGGAGCATACCTACGACGTGTTCTACGGTCCCGTGACCGATATGGACGGCAGGATCCGGATACCGGAAGGCGAATCCATGTCGGACGATGAGATGTATGACAGGTTCGACTGGTATGTGGAAGGCGTGAAGATAGAAGCACGCGTGAAGAGATAACGGCGGACTGCGGGAAAATGACAGGATGCGGCTGACAAAGGGGGCAGGCAGATGAGAATCGTGAATAATATCAAGGCGCCCCGTACTGCGGTGAATGTGTGCTTCATCATAGTCCTCATATTTGTCGGCATACTTATGAGCAGCCGTGTTCAGGTGCTCCTGCATCGTTTCACGGAGGGGCAGCTCTCGCGGCAGGCACAGACCATTGCGGAAAAAGCGTCGCAGGTGTTTGAGACGGAGCTTAAAAGTCTGTCGCAGAAAGCCGGCGCTATAGAGCATAACCCCGAGGACAGCAGCGTGGTAATGCACTCCTTGCAGCCGTCCGGTGCGGGTATGCGCCTCGGACTGGTCAGGATAGACGGAACGGCGGTCTACGGGGGCGATGTGTCCGTGTTGGATTTCGCGGGTCTGCAATCCTCATTCCGCGGCAGGGGAATGATAAGTTTCAGCGCCGGGAAGGGTCTGCTGTTCAGCTACCCGGTATTCAACGGACCCAACATAAAATATGTGCTGTATGAGCTGTGCCCCACGGATAAGATAGGCGAGAATTTCAGCATCTCATGCTTTGAGGGCATGGGACGTGCGCTGGTGCTGTCGGCGGCGGACGAACTTATAGTCCCGTTTGAAAATTCCACCGAGGAGGACAGGGCATTCTTCTTCGGTGAAGAGCTTTCCGACGCGTTCGGCAAGCTGCTGAGCGATCTGGAGCTTTCGTCCAGTGCGGCGCGCTATACCGATACCACCAGAGGCGGGTACTACGTCTTCGCGTCGGAGATACCCGATACGGGATTTTACCTCGCGGGGTTCGTGGACTATGAAACTGCGTCCAAAGGCGCGGACAGCATAGTTTCGCTGGTCGGTACCGTGTATCTCATGATATCGCTGCTTTTCGTCATAGGCTCGGGGTATCTGATATTCACCTCGGGCATGATACACAGCAACGACGAGCTGCTGAAAGCGAAACTTGTGGCTGAGGAAGCCTCCCGCGCAAAGAGCGATTTTCTCGCAAGTATGTCGCATGAGATAAGAACGCCTATCAACGCTATCCTCGGCATGGACGAGATGATACTGCGCGAATACGATGAACCCGCACTGCGGCAGTACGCGCTCAACATAAGGAACGCGGGGAACACCCTGCTCTCGCTGATAAACGACATACTTGACTTCTCAAAGATAGAGTCGGGCAAAATGGAGCTTATCCCGGTGGAATACGAGATGTCGCTCGTGATATACGACCTTGTGAGCATGATGAAGCCGAGAGCCGAGAAAAAGGGGCTGAGCTTCATAGTCAGAGCGGACGAGAATATCCCGCGTGTTCTCTACGGCGACAATATCCGAATAAAGCAGTGCATACTGAATATCCTCACCAACGCCGTGAAATACACCGAAACGGGCAGCGTTGTAATGAAGGTGGATCAGGAATACATAGACGAGAGCCATATTTATCTGAAAGTTTCGGTAAAGGATACCGGCATCGGAATAAAGCCCGAAGACCTCGAAAGACTGTTCTCGCCGTTCGAGAGAGTTGACGAGACGAGAAACCGCAATATCGAGGGCACCGGTCTCGGAATGAGCATCGTTAAGAGGATGCTGGCGATGATGGACTCGAAGCTCGAAGTGCAGAGCGAATACGGTAAAGGCTCGGAGTTCTCTTTCAGCATCAGGCAGGAAGTCCGCAGCAAAGCCCCCATGGGCGATTACGAGAAGAACTTCATACATAATATGCAGGAGCAGCTCTCGTATCATGAGCAGTTCACGGCTCCGGAAGCGCACATCCTCATCGTTGACGATATCGAGATGAACCTTACCGTTGCGGCAGGTCTGCTGAAAAACACCGAGATAGGCATAGATACCGCGCTCAGTGCGAAGAACGCGCTGGAGCTCACCGAAAAGAAAGAGTACGACGTGCTGTTCATCGACGACAGGATGCCGGGAATGGGCGGCGTGGAGATGCTGCGGGAGCTGCGTTCGCAGACCGGCAACCCGAATACCGCGAAGCCCTGCATCGTGCTGACAGCCAACGCTATTTCCGGCGCAAAGGAGAAATATATCAAGGACGGCTTCGAGGATTACCTCCAAGCCCATAGACGCGGCGGAGCTTGAAAAGACGCTGCTGCGCTACCTGCCGAAGGAAAAGGTGGTGCTCACCCGCGAACACAGCGTGATACCCGTCCGCAGGAGCGACAGTGATACGGACTTACAGACCGATACGGAAAAGAAGAACGTCGATGAGCTCAGACCGTATATCGGCAGCGATGACAAGCTCTACGACGCTGTGCGCACCCTCATGAAGCGCACAAGAAAATGATATGATATACCCTCGGAAGCGGGAAAGGAGGTGTCCCGGTTGCAGTACAGTATGATGCTCGAAGTTGCGGCAATACCGTTTATACTGACATTGTATGTTTATTTAATGATCAGTTATAAGAACCGGACGGAGCAGGATAAGATGTTCTCACGCATGGTACTGTTCATAGCGCTTGCGGACATCTTCGATGTGTTGATAGTCCTTGTCACCAACAGCGACCTGCATTCCAACGGTTTTTCCATGATGCTCAACACCATAGACCACCTGTGCGCCGTCGCGTCGGGCGTGACATTCATCAGGTACGCCTACGCATACGTTGACGTACACACCCCGGCAAGGCGTGTTTTCGGCATTATCAACAATTCGCTGCTCATTGCCGTGACTGTGCTGTATATGCAGAATTTCATCACCGGCAACATCTTCGGCTTCACCGAGGCGGGCGAATATGTCGAAGGTCCCCTGTTCATCCTCGCCACCTACCTGATACCGCTCTACTTCAACATTTACGCGGTCATGGTGGTGATGATCTACCGCCGCAATTTCAGGAAGCAGCAGCTTCGCGCGATAACGATAGGCGGCATCTTCCTCGGCATCATCTTCTTTCTGCAGCTGTTCGTGTTCAAGGGAACGCTCATGGTGTTCTTCGGCGCGGCGCTTGCGGTATTCATAATGTTCCTGTCGCATGAGACCCCCGACTACTACGAGCTCATGGCGACGATGGACGAGCTTAAACATTCCCGCGAGGAGGAAGAGAACGCAAAGCTCAAAGCGATAGCCGCCGATGAAGCAAAGACGCAGTTCCTCTCGCAGATGTCGCATGAGATAAGAACTCCGATCAACGCTATAATGGGCTACAACAGCATAATCATGGACGATACCGACGAGGATGTCACCCGTGAGTATGCCCGAAAGGCAAGACTTGCCGCACGCAGACTGCTGGATTTCTTCGAGAGCGTGTTCCAGTTCGTGGATATCGGCGGCGGAGAGGAAGTGCTCAAGGAGATAGCGGAGGGGGATGCCAACGACGATCTTGCCTCGGAGTTCGACGAGACCGTGAACAGCTCACCCTATTCCGGAGCCGAGGAACTGCGCATACTTGTGGTTGACGACACCGAAATGAACGTCGATCTGCTGGTAAGGATACTGCGCGGCATGGGCTTCGATACCGACACCGCGCCCGACGGGCAGAAAGCGCTCGATAAGATACGCAAGAACAGATACGACCTTATCTTCATGGATCACATGATGCCGATAATGGACGGCATGGAGGCTATGAAGATAATACTGGAGGAGAAGCTCTGCGAGGATACACCAGTGGTGATGCTCACCGCCAACACTATAAAAGGCGAGCGTGAGAAGTACCTTGAAGCGGGGTTTGCGGAATACGTCACAAAGCCGTTCACCGAGAAGTCGATAAAGGAAGTCATACTAAAATACCTGCCGCTGAACGAGGATTCCCTCAACCGCTCGTCGTGGCCGGAAGAGTGGAAGGAACTGCAAAAGGAACTGCCGTTCCTGCGTCTCGCTGCGGCAAAGGAGTATTTCCTCTCCGACGCGGATATGTATGTGTCGGTGCTGCGGGATTATGCCCTGTCGGACATAGTGCTGAAACTGGAAGAATACATCAGGCAGGCGGATTATTATAACTATCGTTCGGCATTGTGCTCGGTGAAGGATTCGTCAAAACTTATCGGCGCGGATACGCTTGCCGAACGGGCGGCAGCTATCGAGCAGCTCTACATCAGAGGCAATATCGAGGAGCTGAAAACAAAGCATATCGCGTTCATAGAGCTTACGAAGAAGATGCTGCGAATGCTGATGTCGGCAATGTATCTTAACGACAGTCAGAATATCGCTCTCAGCGCAGGGGAGACGGTGGACGTAAGACCGCGCATACTCGTTATCGACGACGACCCCGTGGTGTGCGACATGATAAGCGGCATATTGCAGGAATTTTACCGTGTGATCTGCGTATTCCGCGGCGAGGAAGGCATCATCCGTGCGCAGGAGGATGACCCCGCGCTGATACTGCTCGACGTGAAGCTGGAGAGCATGAACGGGTTCGATGTCATGCGCGCGCTGAAATCCATAGAGGAGACAGCCGACATACCGGTGGTGTTCATGACCGCAGACGACAGCGGTGAAGCGGAGATAGACGGGTTCAAGAACGGCGGTGCGGATTTTGTGCGCAAGCCTTTCGTCCCGGAAGTCCTTATCAGCCGTGTGCGCCGCATAATCGAGCTTTCCGCGCTGCAGCACCACCTGCGCCGCGAGATAGTCCGTCAGACGGAGAAGATAGGGCATCTGTCCAACGAGGTGATGCTGGCGCTCTCAAAGGCTGTCGATGCAAAGGACAAATATACGAACGACCACTCGCAGAGGGTGGCGAAATACGCTGTCATGCTCGCAAGGCAGCTCGGACGCTCAAAGAAGGATCAGGACGACCTTTATATCATAGGACTGCTGCATGACGTGGGCAAGATAGGCGTACATGAGGAGATAATCAACAAGCCGGGTGCGCTGACGGATGAGGAATACGAGGAAATAAAGAGCCATACAGTCATGGGTTACGAGATACTCAAAGGGCTCACCGAGATGCCGGAAGCCGCGAGATGCGCACGCTGGCACCATGAGCGGTACGACGGCAGGGGCTATCCCGACGGTCTGGCGGGCACGGATATACCGGAGTTCGCGCGGATAATCAGCGTTGCGGACTCCTACGACGCCATGACATCGAGACGTGCGTATCAGGCGCTGAAACTACAGTCGGAGGTGCGCGCGGAGATAATACGCTGCCGGGGAACACAGTTCGACCCGCTGGTAGCCGACGCTATGGTGCGCATAATCGATGATGACGAGAAATACGAGCTGCACGGCTGACGGAGGTGTGAGTATTGGCTGTAAAAGTGCTTGTGGTGGATGACATCAATGTTGAGCGGCACTACCTGCTGGGGCTGCTGGGCAAGCTCGGCGTGGAAGCCGAAGAAGCCGTGAGCTGCGACGATGCCGCGAAGAAGGCTGCTGCCGACAGGTTCGACCTGCTGTTCATCGACTATTTCATGCCCGACTCCGACGGTGTACATACGCTCAAAGAGATACGGCAGGACACCGGCGGCATGAACGCGGATGTTCCGGCGGTGGCTCTGGGAACGGCTGACGATATGCTCGGTGATGACTTCTTCTTTCATCAGGGATTTGCAAACTACCTCGAAAAGCCTGTGCGGTATGATATGCTGCACGCCGCGCTGCTGCTGTATCTTCCCGAAGCAAAGCGCGGTGAGGTGGGAAACACCGCCGCGGAGGAAGAAAAGCCTGCGGGTGCGCTTGCGAAACTTGCGTGGCTCGCGGATATACCGGAACTTTCGGTTCAGGAAGGCGTGAAGAACTGCGGCTCGGAAGAAGGCTTCGTGTCGGCGCTGAACATCTTCTACAACTCGATACCGAATATGTCGGACGAGATACAGGGCTACTACGATACCGGCGACCGCAGGAACTACACCATAAAGGTACACGCACTGAAAAGCTCGGCGCGCATCATAGGTCTGGCAGACCTGTCGGAGCTTGCAAAGCAGCTCGAAGCGGCAGGTGACGGCGGTGACGACGAGTTCATAGAAGCTAACACGGACAGGCTGCTGGAGTGGTACCGCTCCTACCGCGGGAAACTGTCGCGGCTGGACGGGGACGCACAGGAAGATGAAGCGGAAAAACCACCGGCGGATCGGGATCTTCTTGAAGATGCCTTCTCGTCGCTGGAGGAATTTGCCGGACAAATGGACTTCGATATGGTCGAGACGGTCATCGAATCGCTGAAAGAGTACCGTCTTGAACCGGAGGACAAGGAAATATTCGATGAGGTCAACGCCGCATTCATGAACCTCGACTGGCACGGCATTGCCGCCGCCGCGGGGAAGTATATGCAGAGGATATACGGCTGACACATCGTAATTATAATGAAAGGATAACTGACCAATGCTGAAAAATGTAATGATAATCAGTACATCGGAGAGCTTCGCGATAAAGTCCATGGAACAGAAGCTCATAGCGGTGGAGATAAGCGCGTATCAGGTAGTCGCGCGCACCACCGATATCGGCAGCAACTTCGACAGAGCGGGACTCGTGGTGCTTTACCTCGACGAGCGCATGGCGGCAATGACCGCGTCGCTCCAGAATATGCTCTCCTATCTGAACGACAAGCTCTATGAAGCGAACAAGATGCTCATAATCATAGCAAAGCAGAAGGATTATGAGATAGCGATGCGCTACATCTCGGAAGACTTTATTTTGCAGTTCTTCGACCGTCCGATGAACATGGACGCGTTCGTTCAGACCATTTACGAGTATATGAACGAGGGCGAGAAGCCTATCGAGGATCACAACAAGCCGGAGAAGGCGGAAAACGCTGATGAGACCGTACCGCAGAAGCGCAAGTTCACGTCCGATATGGCGGCGGTCAAGAAACGCCGCATACTGCTCGTTGACGATGACGCGTCTTACCTGCGCATCATACGAAACTGGCTGAAAGACGGCTACGAGGTCGGTGTCGCAAGCTCCGGACTGCAGGCGATAATGTGGCTCGCGAAGAACGATGTCGATCTGATACTGCTTGATTACAAGATGCCCGTGGCATCGGGCGCGCAG
Source organism: uncultured Clostridia bacterium (assembly GCA_946183095.1). Taxonomy (GTDB): domain Bacteria; phylum Bacillota; class Clostridia; order Oscillospirales; family Ruminococcaceae; genus Ruminiclostridium_E. Next base: position 13,379 of record CAMHBE010000008.1, read on the forward strand.
ATCTTCGAGATGCTCAAAAACGACTCGCAGACCAAGAGCATCCCCATATTCTTCCTCACCGGCAACAGCGCCCGCGACAGCGTTATGGAGATACTCAAGCTCAACCCCGAAGGCTACCTGCTCAAGACCTTCGACAGAAAGGCGCTCCTCACCCGTCTGGAGGAATTCTTCGAGTTCAGATAAAGCGCGGAGGCGAGTTGAGGTCACATCAGAATAAAAAACCGGCTTTGTAAGAACAGACAATGCCGGTTTTTTGTATTTTTTTTTCAAATATATTGCAATTTCACATCAAATGTGGTATTATATAAAATGGTATGTAAAGAAACGGATACTGATATGGTTCTGTCGGTCGGGCGGTATGCCTGCGCCGGAAAACGGAGGGCAGGTATCCGCATTCTGTGAGAACGGGGGAAAAATAATGCCAAAAAGGACAGACATCAATAAGATCATGATAATCGGTTCGGGACCCATTATCATCGGACAAGCCTGCGAGTTCGACTATTCGGGCACTCAGGCGTGCAAAGCACTCAAAAAGCTGGGGTATGAGATAGTGCTCGTCAACTCCAATCCCGCCACCATAATGACGGATCCGGACGTTGCCGATATCACCTACATCGAACCGCTCAACCTCGGCAGACTTACACAGATAATCGAGAAGGAGCGCCCGGACGCGCTGCTGCCTAACCTCGGCGGTCAGTCGGGTCTGAACCTTTGCTCCGAGCTCTCCAAGGCTGGAGTCCTCGACAAGTACGGCGTAAAGGTCATCGGCGTGCAGGTGGACGCTATCGAGCGCGGCGAGGATCGTATCGAGTTCAAGCACACCATGGAAAAGCTCGGTATAGAGATGCCGAGAAGCGAAGTCGCCTACTCGGTCGATGAAGCCGTAGCTATCGCGGAAAAGCTGAGATACCCGGTAGTGCTGCGCCCCGCTTATACAATGGGCGGTGCAGGAGGCGGTCTCGTATATAATGTCGATGAGCTCAAAACAGTCTGCGCCCGCGGTTTGCAGGCAAGTCTCGTGGGACAGGTGCTCGTCGAAGAGTCGATAAGCGGCTGGGAAGAGCTTGAACTCGAAGTCGTCCGCGATGCCGACAACAACGTTATAACCGTGTGCTTCATCGAAAATATCGACCCTATCGGCGTACATACAGGCGACTCCTTCTGTTCGGCTCCCATGCTCACCATTTCCGAGGACGTTCAGAAGAAGATGCAGGAGTATTCCTACAAGATAGTCAGGGCGGTGGAAGTCATCGGCGGCTGCAACTGCCAGTTCGCGCATGACCCCGAAAGCGGACGCATCGTCGTTATCGAGATAAACCCGCGTACATCGCGTTCGTCGGCTCTCGCGTCAAAGGCTACCGGTTTCCCGATAGCTCTCGTTTCGGCAATGCTCGCGTGCGGTCTTACCCTGAAGGACATCCCCTGCGGCAAGTACGGCACTCTCGATAAATATACGCCCGGCGGTGATTACGTCGTTATCAAGTTCGCAAGGTGGGCGTTCGAGAAGTTCAAGGGCGCGGAGGACAAGCTCGGCACACAGATGCGCGCTGTCGGTGAGGTAATGAGCATCGGCAAGACCTACAAGGAAGCGTTCCAGAAGGCGATACGCAGCCTTGAAACGGGACGCTACGGACTGGGTTTTGCGAAGAACTTCCATGACCTCAGCAAGGAAGAACTCCTGCAAAAGCTCACCTACCCCACCAGCGAACGCCAGTTCATCATATATGAAGCGCTCCGCAAAGGCGCGGAGATCGACGAGATATTCCGTCTCACGAAGATAAAGCACTGGTTCCTCGAACAGATGAAGGAACTCGTCGAGGAAGAAGAAACTATCCTGAAAAACAAAGGCTCGCTGCTCAGCCCCGACGCCCTGAAACAGGCAAAGCTCGACGGGTTCAGCGACCGCTATCTCTCGCAGCTCCTTGAAGTTCCCGAGAGCGATATCCGCGAACAGCGCTACAGCCTCGGTATCAGGGAAGCGTGGGAAGGCATTCACGTCAGCGGTACCGAGAACAGCGCGTACTACTACTCGACCTATCACCTCGACAAGGATGAAAGCCCCGTTGACGACGACAAGCCGAAGATAATGATACTCGGCGGCGGTCCCAACCGTATCGGTCAGGGCATAGAGTTCGACTATTGCTGCGTTCACGCGGCGCTTGCGCTGAAGAAGCTCGGTTTCCGCTCTATCATCGTAAACTGCAACCCCGAGACGGTTTCCACCGACTACGACACCTCCGACAAGCTCTACTTTGAGCCGCTCACCCTCGAAGATGTCCTGAGCATCTACGAGAAGGAGAAGCCCCTCGGCGTTATCGCGCAGTTCGGCGGTCAGACGCCTCTCAACCTCGCGGCAGACCTCAAAAAGAACGGTGTGCGCATCCTCGGCACTTCCCCCGAAACTATCGACCTTGCCGAAGACCGCGATATGTTCCGCGAGATGATGGACAAGCTGGGCATCCCGATGCCCGAATCCGGCATGGCTGTCACCGTTGACGACGCGCTCGCTATCGCGGACAAGATAGGCTACCCCGTTATGGTGCGCCCGTCTTACGTTCTCGGCGGCAGAGGCATGGAAGTCGTACATGACGATGACATGATGAAAGTTTATATGGCGGCTGCGGTGGGAGTTACCCCCGACAGACCCATTCTGATAGACCGTTTCCTGCACCACGCTACCGAGTGCGAAGCGGACGCGATCTCGGACGGCGAAAACTGCTTCGTTCCCGCGGTCATGGAGCATATCGAGCTTGCCGGCGTACATTCCGGCGACTCCGCGTGCATCCTCCCCGCGAAGAACCTCTCTCCGAAGCACATCGAAACAATAAAGGAATACACCAAGAAGATAGCGGTGGAGATGAACGTCCGCGGTCTGATGAATATGCAGTACGCGATAGAGGACGACACCGTTTATGTTCTCGAAGCCAACCCCCGTGCATCGAGAACTGTGCCGCTCGTGTCGAAAGTTTGCAGCATCAACATGGTGCGTATAGCTACCGACATCATGACTTCGGAGTTCACACACAGACCGTCTCCCGTGCCGGAGCTGCATGACAGGAAGATACCGCATTACGGCGTAAAG